>JANONM010000029.1:0-9492 GCA_031420855.1 Hyphomicrobiales bacterium | reverse complement strand
CAGACTGCAAGTTGAACATCCGGTCACCGAACTGGTGACGGGTATTGATCTGGTTGAACAGATGATCCGGGTTGCCGCAGGTGAAAAACTGGCCCTTGCGCAAAACGATGTGAAGCTCAATGGCTGGGCCGTGGAAAGCCGCATCTATGCCGAAGATCCGGTGCGCAATTTCATGCCCTCAACCGGACGACTGGTACACTATCGCCCACCATTGGAGCAATCAACTGATGGTATCACTGTGCGCAATGACACCGGAGTTTTCGAAGGTGGCGAAATTTCCATTTGGTATGATCCGATGATCGCCAAACTCTGCACCCATGCCCCCACCAGAAGTGCCGCCATATCAGCCATGGCCAATGCCCTTGACCAATTTGTTGTCTCAGGCATTCAACATAACATACCTTTTGTTTCAGCCATCATGGATCACCCCCGTTGGCAGGCGGGCAAGCTTTCCACGGGTTTCATTGCCGAAGAATTTCAGGAAGGCTTCAAAAACAAAACCCTTGATGAGAAAACCACCCGCATGTTTGCGGAAACCGCAGTGCTGCTTGACCATATCGAGAACCGCCGCAAGCGCCGGATCTCCGGGCAACTGGCCAGCCGGAACATAAATTTTGAAAAAGCCCGCCATGTCAGGCTGGATCGCCAGACCCGTGTTCTCGAAGTGGATGACGCCTTGGACCGTGACGCCGCCCAAAACCCGTGGCGCTTGGGCCAGCCCTTGGCCACCGTCCAAACATCATCAGGCAACTTCACCATTAAAGTCGTATCAGTTCTCAACGGCTATCGCTTGTCCTGGCGTGGCTACAATGTCGAAGCCCATGTCTTCACACCCCGCGAAGCCGACCTGGCCAGCCGCATGCCGGAAATCAAGCGGCTTGATGTGTCCAAAAAACTCCTGTGCCCCATGCCGGGTCTGGTGGTCTCCATCGCCGTCAAGGAAGGGCAGGTGGTGAAGGCAGGCGACACACTTGCCATTGTCGAAGCCATGAAAATGCAAAACCTGCTGCGCGCCGAACGTGACGCAACCGTCAAAACAATCAACTCCAGACCAGGCGAAAGTCTGGCTGTCGATGCGGTGATGATGGAGTTTGTTTAGGGTGCAAAGCGATGGAGGTGGCGGCAGAGTGGAAGGTTTTTTTGAATCGCCAGCAACCCGGTTTGACCGCTGCCAGCGCACCCGCTTGACAATTGGCCAATAGAAAGCCGAATGAGTCTTCCATGCAGGATATCCTCAATACTCTTGAACAGCGCCGCGCTGAAGCCCGTCTGGGCGGTGGGCAAAGGCGCGTCGATGCACAGCACAGCAAGGGCAAACTGACGGCCCGCGAACGCATCGATCTGCTGCTCGACAACAAATCATTCGAAGAATTCGACATGTTTGTCGAGCACCGTTGCACCGACTTCGGTATGGAAAAACAACGCACTCCCGGCGATGGCGTGGTCACCGGCTGGGGCACCATCAATGGCCGACTGGTTTATGTCTTCGCCAAGGACTTCACGGTTTTCGGCGGCTCGCTTTCCGAAAGCCACGCCCGGAAGATCACAAAAATCCAGGACATGGCCCTTCGCAATGGTGCGCCGATCATCGGCTTGTTTGATGCCGGTGGAGCGCGCATTCAGGAAGGCGTTGATGCCTTGGGCGGCTATGGTGAAGTGTTTCAGCGCAATGTATTGGCCTCAGGCGTAGTGCCACAGATATCCGTGATCATGGGGCCGTGCGCCGGCGGTGATGTCTATTCGCCCGCCATGACCGATTTCATCTTCATGGTGCGTGACACCAGTTACATGTTCGTGACCGGCCCCGATGTAGTGAAAACCGTGACCAACGAGACCGTGACAGCGGAAGAACTGGGTGGTGCATCTGTTCACACCACGCGCTCCTCCATCGCCGACCGGGCCTATGACAATGATGTTGAAGCCCTGTTGCAAATGCGTCGCCTGATTGATTTTCTGCCCGCTTCCAACACCGCTGAAATTCCAGAGATGCAGGACTCCAGCGATCCCGATGTCTTGGACGAAAGCCTCGATACGCTCATCCCCGCCAATCCCAACCAGCCCTATGACATGCACGAGCTGATCCTGAAAACCGTGGATGGCAGCGATTTTTTTGAAATTCAGGAAGCCCATGCCAAAAACATCATCGTGGGCTTTGGCCGCATCAAGGGCCGTACGGTTGGGATTGTGGCCAATCAGCCCATGGTTCTGGCGGGCGTTCTCGACTCTGATGCCGCCCGCAAAGCCGCCCGTTTCGTGCGCTTTTGTGATTGTTTCAACATTCCCATTATCAGTTTTGTAGACGTGCCAGGCTTCCTGCCGGGCACCGCACAGGAATACGGCGGCTTGATCAAGCATGGGGCAAAACTGTTGTTCGCCTATGCCGAAGCCACCGTGCCGAAAATCACCCTGATCACCCGCAAGGCCTATGGCGGAGCCTATGTGGTGATGGCGTCAAAACATTTGCGCGGCGATATCAACTACGCTTGGCCGACAGCCGAGATTGCCGTGATGGGTTCGCGGGGTGCTGCCGAGATCATCTATCGCGCCGAGGCGTCCGACAAAGTAAAAATCTCGGAGCGCGAAGCCGACCACAAGGCCCGCTTTGCCAATCCCTTTGTGGCGGCAGAACGCGGCTTTCTTGATGACGTCATCATGCCCCATTCAACCCGTCGCCGCATCGCCCGGTCGCTGGACATGCTGCGCGGAAAGAAGCTGGAAAACCCGTGGAAAAAACACGACAACATTCCATTGTGAGCTATTGGTGAACTGAACAAATTCGGAGTGCATGGTGTTTTTATTTGATCGTTTGCTAAAGCGCGTCATTCGCAAGGGCACTCTGCATGTCATTGATGCAAGTGGCAAGAAACACAGTTATGGTGGTGAGCCTGGTCCTGAAGTGACAATTCAGATCACTGACGCGGGTCTCTATCGCAAGCTTTTCACCAATCCTGAACTGCATATGGGCGAAGCCTATATGGATGGCACGCTGCTGGTGAGGGAAGGTGGCATTCGCGGCTTCCTCACGCTCTCCGCCTTGAATCGCCAGTCTGTGCGCAACCATCCCCTGCAGAAGCTGCTGCGCGGCACGATGAAAAAGCTGAAGCGTTGGCAGCAGCGCAACACCCAGAAAACTTCCAGCGCCAATGTGCGCCACCACTATGACTTGTCCAACGATTTCTATCGGCTGTGGCTGGACAACGACATGCATTATTCATGCGCCTATTTCGCCACGCCAGAAGATACGCTGGAGCAGGCGCAACAAAACAAGCTGCGCCACATCGCTGCAAAGCTTGATCTGAAACCCGGTCAACGGGTGCTGGACATCGGCTGCGGCTGGGGCGGCAATGCACTTTACATCGCTTCCGTTGCCGATGTTGAAGTTGTGGGTGTTACACTTTCTGTGGAACAACATGCGCTGGCCACGCAGCGGGCCAGGGAACGCGGGCTGGAAAAGCGCGTGCGTTTTGAATTGATGGATTATCGCAATGTGCAAGGGCCGTTTGATCGCATTGTCTCCATCGGCATGTTTGAACATGTGGGCATTGATCACTTTGTCGAATACTTCGCCAAAATTCGCGATCTTTTGACACCAGATGGTTTGGCTTTGGTCCATTCCATTGGTCGCAAGGGCGGACCAGGCCAAACCGGTGCATGGGTTCGCCGATACATATTTCCAGGAGGTTATTCGCCAGCCCTTTCAGAAACCCTGGCCGCCGTGGAAAAGTCCGGCCTCTGGGTGACCGATATTGAAATCCTGCGCCTGCATTATGCCAAAACCTTGCGCGAATGGGAAAACCGCTTCCAAAGCCACCGCCCGGAAATCACCAGCATGATGGATGAACGCTTCTGCCGCATGTGGGAATTTTACCTGATCGCCAGCGAACTGGCCTTCAGCCATGGCAAACACATGAATTTCCAGTTGCAACTCACCCGCAACGTCGATGCTCTTCCACTCACCCGTGATTACATGTTTGAAGCCGAAGGTCGGCTGCCCAACAAGGCCAATTAGAGCGGTTCTTGGTCAGGAAGAATCCTACCAATTCGTCATCCACGCGCAGGCGGGGAACCAACTTTCCACCAGTTCGGCGCGTAATAAGTTGGATTCCCGCCTGCGCGGGAATGACGTTGTTTGGGAACCAAATCAAACTAAACTGGAACCGTTCTAATTTCAGCAGTTTGCGCTTGCCGGATTTGTAAATTTGCAAATATAAGCGGCACAAATTGCTGCTCAGGAGTTGTTCATGCGCCTATTGCCCGTTACTGCTGCACTCTCCCACTCCATTGACAGCACATTCCGCAACATCAAATTCGCCTTCCATGCCAGTTGGCCGTGGATGCTGGTCTTGTTGCCGATCAACATTGCCGGCAATATTTATCTCGTGAATTTGGGCTTGGGAGAGTTCGATCCAACCAAACCAGCTGATCCGCGCTTTCTATTGGTCACCTTGTTGATGGCATTGGCCAGCATGGTGGCGTTTGCCTCTATCGCGGTGAATTGGCATCGCTACATTTTGAACAATGAAGTGCCCCACGGCGCAGAGCGATTGCGACTGGATGGATTGGTGGCGCGCTATTTCGGCAATACATTGTTGATAGGTTTGATGGTGGGACTCGTCGCAATGGCAGGTGCTATTCCAATCAGCCTGTTGTTTTGGGTCCTGAGTTCAGCCTCAATTGGGTCGGCCATAACCGTTGGCAGTGTTGCAAGTATCGTCGGTTTTCTGTGGGTGATTGGCCTCAGTGTACGGTGGAGCCTGAAACTAGTTGGGGTCGCCATGGATCGCCATGATCTGGGCATCGCTGATGCTTGGCGGGAATCAGCCGGAAACCACTGGCGCGTCGTCGGCCTATACATATTGGTTTTTCTGGTGCTGATCCTGCTGGGAAGCGCATTCGGCGGCATCGCCTATGTCGTGGGCCGCACCGAATCCATCGCAGGCCTGTCAACCCTTGTCACCGTTCAAATGGCGGTAAACTGGGTCTCCACCATCTGGAATATCACGCTGCTGACCAGCCTCTACGGATTTTTCATTGATGGCCGTGATTTCTAGAAACCTCGATTTGATCGGGGGAGGGAGGTAGGGACCACATACAAAGTATGAAAACTGATTTTGTTTCCGACAAAATGTATTTTAAACGGCCGACGATTTAAAAGGGCTGCAAGCATGTTGCAGCCATGGCAGGGTTTCAGCCAGAACCAAAGGTGACAAAAGTTTTTCCACCTTGGCATGATAGGCGTCGAGCCATTGCAGTTCGGATCGCGTCAACAAATGGGTATCGATCAGACGGTGGTCGATGGGGGCCCAGGTCAGGGTTTCGAAGCCCAGCATGGGGCGATCACCGCCCTTGATTTTTTCCGGTGGTGAAACCAGCAACAGGTTTTCAATGCGAATGCCATAGTGGCCTGGCTTGTAATAACCCGGTTCATTGGAGAGGATCATGCCGGGTTGCAGGGCGACGGTGCCGGTTTTGCTGATGCGGGCCGGACCTTCGTGGACCGAGAGATAGCTGCCGACACCATGGCCCGTTCCGTGGTCAAAATCGAAACCGCCTTGCCAGAGGGCGTTGCGGGCCAGTGTATCGAGATGGGCACCTGTGGTGCCCTCGGGAAAGCGGGCGAGAGACAGGCTGATCATGCCCTTCAGCACGCGGGTGAAGCGGTCGCGCATTTCTTCTGAAGGGTTGCCGATGATGACGGTGCGGGTTACGTCGGTGGTGCCATCGGGATATTGGCCACCGGAATCGATGAGATAGATCTGGTTCAGTTTCAGGCGGCTGCCATCTCCCTTGGCATGATAGTGGGGCAGGGCGGCGTTGGGGCCTGCTGCCGAAATTGATTCAAATGAAAGATCGCGCAACAGGGACGACTGGCGGCGGAATGCGTGCAATTTTTCAGCGGTGGCACCTTCAGTGAGTTTGCCCTTGGGGGCTTCCGATTGCAGCCAGCACAAGAAATTACAAAGGGCCGCGCCATCGCGGATTTGGGCGTCGCGGGCACCTTTTTGTTCAGCCTTTGACTTTCTGGCCTTGGGCATGATGCAGGGGTCGGCGGCTTCAATGATTTTTGCGCCGGCCTTTTCCAGCACGATGCGGAAATGTTCAGGGGCCAGGGATGGATCGAGCATCACGGTGCTTTTGGCTTTGCCCAACGCCGCCAGTTTCGCGGCCAGTTTTTCCGCTTGCTCAATGGCAACGGCCTTGCCGAATTGTGCCTTGAGCTTCGACGTCAATCGTTTGGCATCGGCAAACAAAATAGCTTTGCCGGATTTTTCGACCAGGGCGTAGCACAAGGCAAAGGGTGTGTGGGGAACGTCACTGGCGCGGAGATTGAGCGCCCAGGCCACGGATGCCGCGTCTGCCAAAATGACAGCATCAGCTTTGCGCTGTTTGAGTTCCGTGGCAATCATGCGGCACTTGTCATCTGACGTTGTTCCCGCATAGCGCTGGGGATGGGCTTCGATGGGTGTAGCGGGCCTCGCTGGCTGGTCATGCCAAATGCCGTCGATCAGGTTTTGCGGAACGGCCACAAATTTTACACCCTGCTTATTGCATGATGCGCCCAAACGTCGGGCTTCGGCCATGGTCATGAGCCACGGATCAAAGCCAATTTGTTCGCCCGCCTTGAAGTTTTGTGCCATCCAATCGGCGGGTGGTTCGTTGATCAGGTGCTGGGGTGTGAATAGCTTGGGGTTCACTTGTTCGCGCACCTGGACCGTATAGCGACCATCGACAAAAATGGCGGCTTTGCGAGTGGCAACGATAGCCATGCCCCAGGAACCTGAAAAACCGCTGAGCCATTTCAACCGGTCAGCATAGGCGGCAACGTACTCACCCTGGAATTCATCATGGCGCGGCACGAGGTAGCCTTGCAACTGGTGTTTCAACATGGCACCGCGGAGTGCCTTGAGGCGTTGGGAAGGGTCGGACATTGGGTTTTTTGCCATGAGGACGAGTCGCTTTCGCCGAAAAGCATAGGCAACTGCGGGGAAACTGCGCAAGTCTCGTTGCTGTGCAGCAATACTATTTATGATTGCATGTTAAATTCGCATGACAAATTTAGCTTTTTGCGACTGATATGCCGTTAACGACTGTGATAATTTAAAGGCGGGAGCGTTTAAATTGTGGCGAATATGCGAATAAACCCTTAGTTTTATTGCATTTTAACGGCACTCTGATAAATCTTAACCGAAGATGAACGAGACATGCACTGTACGCATGTCTTTGGCTTGAAAGTGGCGCTGGTCCCGTGGAATCAGGGCGCATATATGAGTGTCAACAAGTGCAGTGCACAATATTTGAAGGCGCAAGGGCGCTTTAAAGGTTTGGAGAATGAAAATGACGACGATCAAGATGAGCCGGGAAACCAGTTTCTACACTGGTATGGTTTCCACACCGGGCCTGATGGGCCAGATCAAATCCTATTTGTCGCGTGCCCAGGCCGAACGCCAGTTGCGCCAGCTGGATGATCGTCTGCTCGCCGACATTGGCCTGAAGCGCCACGAAATCGGTCATACTGTTTGGGGTGCATAACCTCGAAAGCTTCCTCCCAGCCGGGGCTTCATGCACTGGCATCAAACTGCCCGCGAATTTCGGTTCGCGGGTTTTTTGTTTTTGGAGCGTAGCTCGGCTTCTGCACAACCAGGGCCACCCAGTTATCAATCCTGATGGTCTGGACGGGCACAAGCCCATGCTGGCGGTAGCAGGCAGCGATCCAGCGCAACTGGTTGCTGGTAAGGCCAGACAGGATGATTTTGCCACGGGGTGACAATAGCTTGCTCAAACCGTGGGCGAGGGCGGCCAAGGGTTTGGCCAGGATGTTGGCGAATATCAAATCATAGGGGCCTGATTGCCGGATGGCGGGGTGATGCAAGCCTGCGGCGGTCAAGGGGCGAACACGAGGTCCCAAGGCATTCAGGGTGGCGTTGAGTTTGGTAACGCGCACAGCTTCCGGATCAATGTCGGTGGCCAAAACCACGCAAGCCGTGCTGCGGGCGGCGGCGAGGGCAAGCACACCGGTGCCACAGCCGAGGTCGAGGATGCGCCGGGGCTTTTCATATTTCAGAATGGTGTGGAGGGCCTGGAGGCAGCCTGCTGTCGTGCCGTGGTGTCCGGTGCCAAAGGCTGTTCCTGCATCGATTTCAAAACTGTGACCACCGCTGCGACGGCTGGCCCGGTCATGGGAGCCGTGGAGATAAAATCGGCCAGCGACAACGGGAGGGAGGCCTTCGAGGGATTTGCGCACCCAGTCCACATCGGGGACCAGGGCGATTTCTGCGCCTGTGATGGCGAGAGTGTCACGGGCAAGTTCGGCGGCGTGGGCGGTTTCGAAATAGGCTACGGTGTTCCAGAGGTTGTTAACTTCATCAGTTTCATTGACCGTGACGGCCATGGCTTCGATGGCGAAATGTTCGTCGATGGCATCTGCCAGGGCTTGTGCGGCTTCGAGGTTTTGCGACGGGCAGGTGAGGGTGTAGCGCGTATGCAAAGCCATGGTTGAAAAAGACATGTTGGAAAAAGACATGGGCGCGGTTTAGCCGAAGCTGCCGCGCCCGTCATTGGGTTTTATGGAAGCGTTATGACAACGCCTGGATGGTGATTTCGACGCGGCGGTTCTTCTGCTTGCCGGAGAATGAGGCATTGGTCGCAATGGGTTCGCGTTCGCCGCGTCCTTCGACGGAGAAGCGGTCGCCTGCCAGTTGCTGGCTGGAGAGATAGCGGGCCACCGAGGCGGCACGTTGGCGGGAGAGATTATAGTTGTAGTCATCGGAACCATCGGCATCCGTGTGACCGACAACAGCAACTTCAGTTTGGTCATATTCCTGCAACACCAAAGCCACAGAATTCAGCGTGTCGTAGAATTGCGGCTTCACATCGGCTTGATCGGTGGCGAATGTAATGTTTGACGGCATGTTCAGCACAATCGAGTCACCGACGCGCGTAACCGATACGCCGGAATTTCGCAAACGTTGGCGCAACTTGGCTTCCTGGTTATCCATGTAAACGCCAATGCCACCACCTGCGAGAGCACCTACACCAGCGCCAATCAGAGCCGTCTTGCCAGTCTTGAGTTTTGTCGTTGCCCCAATCAAGGCACCCGCAGCACCACCTATTGCGGCACCCGTGCCGGCACCCAGCAGGCCCTTCGAGACCTGTTGTTCGCCTGTGTAGGGATTGGTGGTGCAGGCGGTGAGCAACAAGGCTGATGCCGCTGCGGCAATGATCAAATGTTTCATGGATAGTCCCCTCTGAGAAGCAAAGTTAATCAAACCTGCATGTGGCGACATTTTGGTTAAGGATGGGTTATATGATGGCAGTTTTCGGCACGATTAATGGCGGGTTGACGGCGGCTTGGCAGCAAAGGGACCTCATGCACCTTCGCCCAAGTAGGCTACGGCGCACACAGTCCGGCGCGTTGGGGCACCTTCTCCACGAAGGCGTGGAGAAGGGACAGGTCGCATGTATCGTCCCTTCTCCACGCCTTCGTGGAGAAGG
>JANONM010000028.1:0-6991 GCA_031420855.1 Hyphomicrobiales bacterium | reverse complement strand
GTTGGCAAGCTTCATCAGCGCAGACCCAGCATGCTGAGAACAAACATGACGACGACGACGAAACCCACGATGTAAATGATGCTGTTCATTTTGAGTTCCTCTTGTTCGAAAGTGGACGAGCGTTTTTCCCGCTCAGAGTTGACACCGGTGATTTTGATGGCTTGTGAGAGGTGCTCAAGGACTTCAACAAGAAACAGTTCGATTTGTTCCGTATGACCTAAAATAGGCATTCTTCACAAAAAAACCGGCGAGAGTTGTCCCGCCGGCCTGAACGTTTCAAATATACCCGCAGACTTACGCGGCGGCCTGCATGGCGACTTCGTTTGCGTCATTGTCGGCCAATGCCGTCAGGTCTTCGTCCGTCTGGCCTTCTTCTTGCAAGGTTTCATCCAGCAATCGGGCGGCGTTATCGTGCCCAAGTTTTTTCGCCCAACACTTGAGTGTGCCGTAACGCGCGATTTCATAGTGCTCAACAGCTTGGGCCGCAGAAATGAGTGTCGCGTCAAGTGCAGGCGAGCCTGCATAGTCTTTCATCATCTCGGTGCCTTCTTCAAGGATTCCTTCAATCGCAGGGCAGGTTTTTCCCTTGGGTTTTTGGCCTATGATTTCAAACACCTGCTCCAGCCTTTTCACCTGTCCTTCAGTCTGCGACAGATGTTTTTCAAAGGCCGCCTTCAGTTCAGGCGATTGCGCGGCTTTGGCCATCTTGGGCAGCGCTGTGAGGATTTTGCGTTCTGCGAAATACATATCTTTCAAGGTGTCTTCAAAAAGGGTGGTCAACGTTTTCTGGGTCATGGCGATGCTCCATCAGTTTGGGGTTGGACTTGACGAGTAGTGAACGCATCTCGCAGTAAATTGTTCCGCTGATGGGATGCTGAAATCAAACACAAATCACAATGCAAAAAGCCCTGCATCAGGGTCAGTGATGCCTTGGATTTGGCGCGAAACCAATTGCGCAGCGAGCATGCTGAAGGTGATGCCGTTGCCGCCGAAGCCCAATACGGCAAAGCAGCGCGGCATGGCTTTCACCGGGCCTATGGCGGGCAGTCCATTTGGGCTTTCCCCGAAACTTCCAGCCCAGGAAAAATCTGGTTCGAAGTCAATTTCCGGAAAAAGTCTAGAGGCTTTGCGCGAGATTTCCGCGACTTTTTTTTCAATCAAGGCATCACGTTTGGCATTGTCTGAAAACGCCTCGTCGGCACCACCGACAATGATGCGACCGTCTTGTGTGGTTCGAAGATAGAGATAGGGATCAGCAGCCTCCCAAATCAAACTGCGTGACGGCCAAAGTTTATTGCGCTGGGGTTTGGTGGTGAGCACCCATGTGGAAATGACTTTGTAGCCACGCGGTTTTGCAAACTTCATGAGTTCGTAGCCTGTGCAGAACACCACATGGCGCGCCGTGAGACTTGGACCAGCCCGGGTTTGCAATTGTACTTTCGAAGCAGTGTGATCGACGCCTGTGACTTCGATGTTTGCCAGAAGAGTTGCGCCCCGTTTGATGTTGCTTTTCCAAAGCCCCGCCACCAGTTTGACCGGGTCAGCTTCCGCGTTGCCCTGCGAAACGATGGCACCTGGCTTGTTGAGTCCAACAAAATCCTTGAGTGCGCCGCGCCCCATGAACGCCGAGCGCAATCCGATTTTCTGGCGCGCTGCCGCTTCGTGTTTCAACCCCTTCACATCCAGCACATTGCCCGGCAGGTAGAGTGACGTTCGGATTTGATGATGGCAGTCGATGCCGAGGTCCTGGATGCGATCACTAAGGGCTTGCACGGCTTGGGCAGATCTCCACCACACCCGGGCTGCGCGGCCGCGCCCAAGTTTTTTTTCAAGTTCGACCAAGGGTGTGTCGAGTTCACCTTGCAACAAGGCCGTGCTGGCGGGAGTGGAACCTGACAAGATTTTTCGGCGGTCAACGACGACCACGCTGAGCCCAGCCTGCAATACCGCATCAGCAACCAAGGCACCAGACACACCTGTACCGACAATTGCGACGTCGTAAGTCTGTGATGAATATTTTGAGTGCGGGATGCGTGGTAATCCGTGTGCCAGCCACAGGGGCGTGCCGCTGCGCAGATCGCGCTTCTGCGTCAACATGAGATATGCTCTTTCACGGGCAATGCTGCCAGCCGGCCGATTGAAAATGGGCGGACTATTACATCCGCCCATCAGTGGCTTTACCGGTTGCTGCTCATCCAGCTGTCGATTTCAGTACGCACCTGATCCTTGTGATAGCCGTAGCGTTCCTGGATCTTGCCTTCAAGCTCTTCGCGGCGGCCTTCGATCACGTCGAGATCATCGTCCGTGAGCTTGCCCCATTGCTGCTTGGCTTTGCCTTTGAATGACTTCCAGTTACCTTCAATGCGATCCCAATCCATAACGACCTCCTTGGTGTTTGAAACATTGAGGTCAAGCACCCCTGACCTCATGTGCCCCTAATGCCCGGAGTTGAGGTTGGTTCCGGTTCAGGCCGCGAGTTTTGATTTGGTATTGAAGAACAAGGCCTGGCTCAAAACGGCTTTCACCATTTCAGGAACGAAAGGTTTGGTGATCAGAAAGGCTGGTTCGGGTTTTTCACCCGTCAGCAAACGTTCGGGAAAGGCCGTGATGAAAATCACCGGCACTTCGAAATTTGCGAGCATCGCGTTGACTGCATCTATGCCTGAACTGCCATCGGCCAGTTGAATGTCCGCAAGCACCAGCCCCGGACGCTTTGACTGCGCCAGTCGCAGTGCTTCTTTTTCTGTGCGGGCCACGCCGGTTACCCTGTGGCCCAGGCTTTCCACCAGCGCTTCCAGATCCATGGCAATGAGCGGTTCATCTTCGATGATCAACACATCCGTTGCGACTTGTGTTGCCAATTGCTGCGAGGCCTCATCGATCAGTTCCTGGACCCCGGCCACCGATTGTTTCAATATTTCACCAACCTGTTTGACCGAAAAACCTTCAACGGCAATGAGCAGAAACGCTTCGCGCGCACGAGGTGTCACTGCGTTCAGGTTCCGTCCGGCGGCGGCCTCCCATTCTGGTGTGGTGTGTGTTCGTTTCAAGTTGAAGGTGACTGATTCCCACAGTTTGCAATAACTGCGATAAAGCGAAAGCCGCACATCAGGTGATTGGTCGTAGGCGGATGGATCGGCAATGATGGTTTCCAGCAGCGCTGCCACATATGCGTCGCCGCTATGCTGATCACCCGTCAAGGCACGCGAAAAACGCCGCAGAAATGGCAAGTGCGGCGCAATTTCAAAAGCTAAACTCATACGATTCACCCCTTTTGATCTTCAGAACATGTGTCAACAGGCCGAGACAAGACTGTACATGTGTCTCAACGCCGCAAGTCTGGCAAAGTTCCGTCGGTTTGGCAAAATTTTTGTCGGGAACAAAACCCGCCTCTTCGCATTGTAAGATGAATCAGTGCGGCTGAGATGGTATAGTGGCTTTCAAGTGTTCCATGGCAACTGAGGGTAACGCATGACGGAAAAACGGCGATCCAATGCAAAAATGCCGGGGGACCATAGCAAAGTGACTCCAGTGAACATCCCGCAATCAAGGCCAGTCCAAGCAACAATTGCCATGCAGGATCTGCTCGGCGACAAACTCAGGGCCTACTACAATGAAGTGGTCCGTGAGCCTGTGCCGGACCGGTTTGACAAACTGCTCAAGGAACTCGAAGCACGCAGCAATCCCAAGAAGCCCGGCTGACGGAACCCCAGCTCATGCCGATATCGGACCAGTTTCGTGATGATTTGATAGCTGCAATTCCTGGCTTGCGGGCTTTTGGATTTTCCTTGACCTCACGCTCTCACCGCGCTGATGATCTGGTGCAGGAAACACTCATGAAAGCCTGGAAGCACCATGACAGCTTTCAGGAAGGTACCAACCTCAAAGCTTGGCTCTATACGATACTTCGCAACGAATTTTACAGCCAGTTGCGCAAGCGCCGGCGGGAAGTTGAAGACGCTGACGGACATTATTCCAGCCGTGTGGCGGTTCAGGCAGAGCAACATGGCCATCTCGACATGGCGGATCTCAAAACCGCCTTGCAACAATTGCCCGAAGACCAGCGCGAAGCCATCATTCTGGTGGGTGCGTCTGGTTTTTCCTATGAGGAAGCGGCGACGATCTGCAATGTCGCCATTGGCACGATCAAGAGCCGGGTCAATCGTGCCCGCAGGAAGCTTGGTGAGATATTGCAGCTCGACAGTGCGAATGAATATTATCCCGACGCGCACCTGCACGGCGTGTCGACTGCGTCAGTTTCGACCGACGAATAAGCCGGCCACATTTAAAACATTGTTGGAACAACTTTCAAGTCTGCACGTTGTGGGTAGTGTTTGCATCGTTGTGACACAAAGGAGTGCTCCCCATGCTAAGTACCATTCTCATCATTGTGCTTGTTCTCGCCGTGTTCGGCGCATTGTGAAACTGGGGTCACAGTCGGTCGTGGGGCTATGGACCGTCGGGTGGTCTCGGGTTGATATTGCTGATTCTCGTTGTGCTGCTGGCCATGGGCCGCATCTAGCATAAGCCGTAGAGACGTGGAAAACCCTGACCACACCGCCCCTCCCTACCCAAAGCAGATCCGAAATTTGCTCATGGGTATCTTCCTGCTGGCGTTTGCAGTGTTTCTTGACTTTGCGCAGGATTTTATCCTGCCGGTACTGCTCGGCATTTTTATAGCCATCACCTTTCGGCCTGCCATTCGCATGCTGGCCCGACACAGCGTGCCGGAGTGGTTGACAGCCACCGGATTCATCAGCGCCGTCATCATGGCAGTGCTGGCGTTTGCTTACCTGATTGTCGGCCCGATTGCATCTTTTGCCCAGAATGCCCCGGCCTATGCGCAAACATTCAGCGCCAAACTGCGGGATTTGCAAGGGTCGCTCAGCAGCATGTTGAACTTTGCTGAAAAAATTCAGGAGATGGCCAAATCCGGTGGGTCTGTAGCGGCGCAAGAAGTTGTTATTCGCGATGGCCCACCACTGGCCTATCTCGGTCAAATTACCGGTTACTCCATGAGCGTCGTCGCAACCATTGTGCTGACATTGGTGATCGCGGCATTCCTCATGGCGTCGGGTGACCTGTTTTACGCGAAGCTGGTGCGTGTGCTGCCAACACTGCACGACAAGAAAACCGCCTTGCGCATTGTTTACGATGTGGAGCGTGAGGTGTCGGACTACTTGCTGATCGTTACCGGGATCAACGCCGTTCTGGGATTGGCCGTGGCTGCCAGTTTTTACGCCCTCGGCATGCCAACGCCGTTGTTATGGGGTGCCCTCGCATTTGTTTTGAATTTCGTGCCCTACATTGGGGCTGTCGCCGGTATTGGCGTGGCTGCCTTCATGGCGGTTGTCACTTTTGACTCGATGTCCTACGCCGCACTTGCACCGTTGAGCTATGCGGTCATCAACGGAATAGAAAACCAGTTTGTCTCACCGTATCTGCTCGGCCGTCGGCTACAATTGAATTCCGTGGCCATACTGTTTGCATTGACATTCTGGACCTGGATTTGGGGCATTGCGGGAACCATGGTGGCGGTGCCAATTTTGGTGACGATCAAGGTGTTTTGCGACCATCTCGACAGTTTGTCCGGTATCGGAGAATTTCTATCGGAAAAGTATCCGGAAGATCCGCCATCACAGCCGGATACTGCTCCCGTGGCAGCAGCGGCTGGGCAGAAGTGAGGCAATGGCCTCGAGCAATGCGCGGGTTCCAAACGGCTTGTAAAGCACGGGAACATCTGGGTGTGCAAAGCCGCTGTATCCCGTCACCACCAGGACGGCGATGTCGCGATCCGTGAATTCATCAATCAACGCCGATGCGTCACCGTCGTCCAGCTTGAGATCGAGAATGACCAGCGAGATTTGGCTATCAACGGCATGCACGAGTTCTCTTGCGCCGCGTACTGATGTGGCATGGAACAGGTCATGACAGTCGTGGTCTCGCAGGGTCTGCTCGATATCCCATGCCACCAGTTTCTCATCTTCGACGATCAGGATGGCCTTCTGTTGATCAACCCGAATTGCCTTGCCGAGGCTTAACTCATTTTGCGGTTGTACATCCATGCTGTAGGCTCCCGATATGCAAGAATTGAGCAATGGCGGCAAATCGCATGGGCTGTCATTTAACAAAGACATAGGGTGGGAATTGTTTTGAAGGATCAAAGCAGTAAAAATGTCACATTGGCACAGGTGCACAAACGCAGTGTTTCATGCGAAAACTGTCCCCTGCGGCGGCTGCCGGTATTTCGCAGTTTTACGGCGGAGGAATTGAAGTTCGTCAGCCAGTTCAAAATGGGGGAACTGACCCTGGAGGCTGGCCAGACATTGCTGCATGAAGGGGAAGCCAGCCCGCATTTGTTCACACTGCTGTCGGGCTGGATGTATCGCCACAAGTCCTTGCCAGATGGTCGCCGGCAAATCCTGAACTATTCACTACCGGGTGATTTTGTCGGCATGCAATCGGCCGTGCTGAAGGAAATGCAACACACGGTCGAGGCGCTCACCGGTGTCAGGCTCTGTGTATTCCCGCGCGAAAAACTCTGGTCGTTGTATTCAACGCAACCCGGAATGGGGTTTGACCTGACATGGCTGGTATCGCGGGAAGAGAAAATGCTCGATGATCACCTGTTGAGCATTGGCAGGCGTTCGGCACTGGAACGCATGGCTTATTTTGTCTTGCTCTTGCACCGCCGCGCCCGCGATCTGGGGATGCTGCAAGCTACCGGAATTGAACTGCCGCTGAACCAGCAGCATGTTGCCGATACTCTGGGGCTGTCCATCGTCCACACCAACAAGACCTTGCGCAAACTCTATGATCGCGGAGTCATCTCATGGAAACAGCGGATACTGGTTGTTCTGCAAGAAAGTGAACTTGCCAAAATTGCGCGTTTTGAAGACGGGCCAAAACAGTTGCGACCCTTCATTTAAGGCCGTGTGAATGACCCATCTTCAAGGGTTTTTGATCAGCGCTGGCGGCGCGGACTGCTTAC
>JANONM010000027.1:0-4600 GCA_031420855.1 Hyphomicrobiales bacterium | reverse complement strand
GAACAGACCTGTTTGAAAAAGCGATTTGATCGAGTCGTCAATTTTCTCGTCGTCAAAGCTGTCGCCAACGCCCAATTGCATGTAGGAAAGCACGGTTTCGTCTTCAACGCGCTGGCTGCCCCGGATAATGATCTGGGCGACGTTGGCGGCCTGGGCCTGTGTCAAAAACAGCGATGGCGAAGTCAGGGGTGCAAAACCCACAAAAAAGGTTACCAACACACACAAATAAATCAGTCTTGAACGCATCAAAATGCCTATCTCACACCCATAGGGAACCGCCCCGCCCGCAAATCAGGCCTTGGCCGTCTTTTAGCCAGTTTGACCATCAATGCAACGGAAACATCTGGGCATTTTCATGTCCCAAATACGACATTGAATATACGGCCACCATCATTGACCACACCGACAAGCATCAACATGACAACAAAGGACAATCCGATGCGGAAACCCCATTCCTGTGCATGGGGTCCAAGCGGTTTGCCGCGCAAGGCCTCAAGGGCATAAAAAACCAAGTGTCCGCCATCCAGCATTGGAATAGGAAATAGGTTAATAAGTCCAATACTAACGCTCAAAAAAGCGATGTAGATGACAAAATTCATGGTGCCGTTGGAAACGGCGTCGCCTGCCCCTTTGGCAATCGACGCGGCACCACCAATTTGTCTCACACTTTGGCGTCCGGAAATCATGTTGCCGATGAATTCGACTGTTGCGGTGGCAATTCCCCAAGTTTCCTTGCAGCCCTGAATGATGGCCTGACCTGGGCTAAAATAGGTTATTTTCAAGGCATCCTTGCCTATGACAGAGCTGACGCCGAGCACGCCGCGGCTGATCTTGCCACCAAAGTTGTCTGATTCTTCAAAGCTTGATGGCACGAGGGTCAACGTGCGTTTTTCACCCTGACGTTCCACCACGACGATTAACTCACGACCCGCCTTGAACCAGACCAACCGTTGCAAATCAGAAAAGCTCGAGGCTTCGGTGCCATCGATGCTGCGGATGTAATCGCCCGGCAAAATTCCCGCTTGAGCGGCAGCTGAACCAACCTTTACCTCGCCCACCTTGGGTTCAACATAGGCCTTGCCCATGATCATGAAAGCCACCGAGAAAATGGCAATGGCGAGGATGAAATTGGCGAAGGGTCCGGCAGCCACGATCAAAGCCCGTTGCCAAACCGGTTTGGCATGCAAGCTGGTAGGTGAATGCTGCACATTGCCATCGGGCATGCTTGCGGCATTGGCGTCACCTTCAAATTTCACATAGCCACCGATGGGCCACGGACAAATTTTCCACCGCGTGCCATGCCGGTCGGTGTAGCCAATCAGTTCCTTGCCAAAGCCAATTGAAAATGCCTCGATCTTCACGCCAAACCAGCGACCGACCTGGAAATGACCGTACTCATGAATGAAAACGATGACGGAAAGCACGACGATGAACGCCAGAATGGAAATCAAAAAGCTCAAGTAAAACGACCCCTGCAAAAAGAAACCTAGTTCCATCAACACAACTCCCGCAAACTTCTGACTGCGCCCGACGCGGGGACACGCAGAGTGACCGACGTTTCAGGCTAATTTAAGGAAGTTTTAACTACAGTTTGCCGGGATTGCGTAAATTTTTAGGGTTCATGGTTACCAGAGCAACAGTCCCTGCGCCAGAGCCTCGGCGTGGCGTGCAAATCCGATGGCGGCAGCGGCAATGCCCGCCACAGCCAGGCCGTCCACCCGGTCCAAAACCCCCCCGTGGCCGGGAATCAAAACGCCAGAATCCTTGACGTTGAAGTGCCGCTTCAAGGCGCTTTCGAAGATGTCGCCTGCCTGCGCCATGGCGGCCAGGATTGGTGCAACAATTGCCAACTGCCAGATTGTCGGAAAAAACCAAAGTCCATAAGCAGTTGAAATGATTGCAGCTCCCGCCATTCCCCCAAGCAAGCCCGCCCAGGTCTTTTTGGGTGACAGCAAAGGTGCCAATTTGGGACCGCCAATGATGCGTCCGGCAAAATAAGCAAAAGTATCTGTGGCCCAGACAACAAGCATCAGCCACATGATGGCGTGCACCCCCCATGTGGCATCGGCCCGCAGCAAAACCAGACTTAAAACCGGCAAAGCAACATAAGGTATGCCGACATAGATCCAGATCGTCTTTTCGCGTTGCTGCCACGCGGAAAGTGCAATTCCGGCTGCCGACAACAGGAAAACCACCAGCAACGTTGGCATAACGCCGACTTCGCTTGGCAAAAAGGCTGCACTGAGGGCCGCTGCGGCATGCAAGGCGAACTGCGAAGAACTGCGGCCATGGGCAATATTTGTCCATTCATGGGCCATCAAAATGCCAAGGAACCCCATGAACAACTCAAACCAGATGCCGCCCTGCCAGATATCCAGCAATACAGCAGGGATGAGCAATGCCGCCGAAAGGCTGCGCACGCCAAGGTCGGACCATTTTGAAATCAACGGTGCCGTCAAATTGTCATTGCTCATGCGCTGAAGGCTTTCAATCCGCCAAACCGGCGCTCGCGGGAATGATAAATCTCGATTGCCCTGGCTAGAACTGCGGCATCGAAATCCGGCCAATAGTCATCCACGAAAACAAACTCCGTATAAGCGCATTGCCAGAGCATAAAATTCGACAATCGTTCTTCGCCACCGGTGCGGATCAAAAGGTCAGGATCGGGAAACGCTGCCGTATCCAATTGCGCTTGCAACAGTTCCAGATTGATGGCTTCAGGTTCAAGATTTTCGTCCTTGACGGCTTGTGCAAGTTTGCGGCTGGCTCTAACCAGTTCCTGTCGGCTGCCATAATTAAAAGCGACGACCAATGTGAGTTTGGTATTGTTGGCCGTCAGCTTTTCTGCCTCGCCCAACATCTTGAGCAAGGACTTGTCCAGATCATCGCGGTCACCGATAATCTTGATGCGAACATTGGCGGCATGCAATTCCGCCACGTCTTGCCGGATAAAGCGGCGCAACAGATCGAGCAGAAATGAAACTTCGGCCTTGGGGCGTGACCAGTTTTCGGTGCTGAAAGAATAGATGGTGAGGAACTCAACGCCGATATCGCCAGCCGCCTTGACGGCACGGCGCAAGGCATCGATACCTTTTCTGTGACCCGCAGAACGCGGCAAGCCCCGGTCAGCCGCCCAGCGGCCATTGCCATCCATGATGATGGCAATGTGGCGGGGTGCTGTTGTGGCCAAAGGTTCCTGCATCGGCATAAACAAGGTTCAGTTCTCTAGACCTGCATGATTTCAGCTTCCTTGAGCTTCAGTGTCGCGTCGATGTCCTTGATGGTATCATCGGTCATTTTTTGCACGTCAGTGGATTTGGTCTTGTGTTCGTCTTCGCTGATGGCATGAAGTTTTTCGAGGGACTTCAGATGTTCCATGCCATCACGGCGGACATTGCGCACGGCAACACGGGCTTTTTCAGCATAGGTGTGAGCGACTTTTACCAGTTCCTTGCGGCGGTCCTGGGTCAGGTCCGGCATGCGCAAGCGGATCACCGTGCCTTCGGTTTGGGGGTTAAGGCCCAAGTTTGAGGCATGGATGGCCTTTTCGACTGCCACCACCAAGCCTTTGTCCCAGACACTGATCTGCAACATGCGAGATTCCGGCACGGAAACCGATGCCACCTGGTTGAGCGGCATGATAGCGCCATAGGCATCAACCGTCAGTGGATCGAGCAAACTGGTCGATGCGCGTCCGGTGCGCAGGCCTCCGAAATCATGTTTCAGGGCATCGACGGCACCGGCCATGCGGCGCTTGATGTCGGCGGCGTTAAAGGGGATTGGTTCGGCCATTTGCGTTTCCTGTCAGTTTTTTGTCACAGTGGTGAAAGTGCCCTTGCCTTCAAGCACGCGCTTCACATTTCCTGCTTCGCGGATGGAAAATACTACGACTGGCAGGTCATTGTCACGCGCCAAGGCGATGGCTGCTGCATCCATAACTTTAAGGTCGTCCTTGAGTAACTGGGCAAAGGTGATGTGGTCAAAGCGTTTGGCGCCGGCAACGGTTTTGGGGTCTGCCGAATAAATGCCATCAACGCTGGTGCCTTTATACAAGGCGTTGCAGCGCAACTCGGCAGCGCGCAATGCAGCGCCTGTGTCGGTAGTGAAAAACGGCAGGCCTGTGCCACCAGCGCAAATCACCACCCTGCCCTTTTGCATGTGATGAATGCCTTTGAACGCCGAATAGGTTTCGCAGACTGTTGGCATGGCGATGGCGGAGAGGACGCGGGCATCGCAGCCTTTGGAGGTGAGCACGCCCTGCATGGCCAAGGCATTCATCACCGTGGCCATGATGCCCATGTGGTCAGCAGACACGCGGTCCATACCCTTGGCGGCACCGGCCATGCCTCGAAAAATATTACCGCCGCCGATGACCAAGGCAATTTCCGCCCCGGCGTTTTTGGCTTCCAGCACTTCATCGGCAACCCGGCCCACGGTTGCCAGATCAATGCCGAAGGGCTGGTCGCCCATCAGCACTTCGCCGGAAATTTTGAGCAGGATGCGTTTGTGTTGAAGCGTCATGATTCCCATACCTTGGCACGATCCCCTTATGGCAGCGGAGCGGGATTATAGCCAATCCCTTAACCACACGTTAGGGGAG
>JANONM010000026.1:0-1972 GCA_031420855.1 Hyphomicrobiales bacterium | reverse complement strand
ACTCAACAGCTTTCCCGCCCAACTGTTCACCTGCCCTGACGTGCCACCCAGCACTTGCACCACCACAAAATTCGGCAGTTGCAATCGCGCCCTGTCCTGCGCGTCGGTATCAAGCCCCACCTCTTCCATATGCCCAACATAGTTGTGCACCTGATCGGCCAGAAGCTTGAGGCTGAGCAGCAGATAGAGATGGAAAATCACAAACAGGATGGGGGCCACCCAGAAGAATGTGACGAGGGGCAGTTTGGCATTGAGCACGGGCAGCGTGATGGGCGTTTCAAGAAACAAATCCCGGTGGGTCACGCCTGCAAATGTAATGGCAAGATAAGTGCCGAAGGTCAGGAACGACAGCCATAACCCGCGCGACAATCCTGTGGCATCTTCCAGCGCTTTTTTTGCAATAGCGGGATCAGTGCCGTGTTCAATGAACCGGGCACGCACTGCAACCTGTGGATCGCCAGCCACAGGTTTTGCCTCCCGCTTGGCCATGTCACATATCCCCTCCGCCCCCAGATTCAGAAAACGCTAGGACGGAAACGCGATTTTGTCCAGCGCTGCAAACAGGAAAGGGGCGCACCCCTCACCATCATTGCTGACAAGTCGGGATCCTCCCCCGAAAGGAACTTGTTTCGTCTGGTCTACTTAAAAGTCTGGGGGAATAACGGTGGAATAACGGTGACACTCCACTTTTTAGGAATAACGGTGACACTCCACTTTTTAGCGCATCTGACAGCGGACTCCAGCCAACGACCTGACGCTTTGGAGCAACTCATCGACGGTCAACTGACCGTCGAACTCCCTAGGGACAGTTGTCGTCGCCTCACGCAAGTGCAGTGATGAACTCTATCTCGCCTGGCGCGCACGCGAAAGCCAATGGGCGCGGCGGCGTAGAAATTCTACTCCTGCAACTGTGTGCTCAACAGCACGGGATCGATTTCGTTCACCACATTCAAATCGACCAGGAGCAGGGCTTCGCCGCGCCCGGCCTTGGCGAGGATTTCACTGTCGGGGCCGACGATGGTGGATCGACCCCCATAGGTCAGGCCATTTTCTTTGCCACAGAGATTGGCATAGGCAATGGTCATGCGGCTTTCAAAAGCCCGTGCGGGGACAAGTGTGTCAGCCACGACATTGAATGCAAACGGATTTGCAGTTGGCACCAGTAACAGTTCCACGCCAAGTTCGTGCAAGGCTCTCACGCGATGGGCAAACTCGACGTCATAGCAAATGAGCATTGCAGTCTTCTTGCCTTCAAAATCAAAAATACAATCATCCTGGCCTGCAACAAATACGGAATTTTCTGCGGGACCATAGGGATGTTGCTTGCGGTAGTGTGCAAGTTTTTTGCCCGTCGCATCATGGCAACTGGCAGCGTTGAAGGTTTTGCCATTCGCCGTTTCGGCCCAACCGATGCACAATCCGCATCCCGCTGTTTTGGCGAGGCGTGAAAACGCTTGTTCCCACGCGCCACCTTGGGGCTGGGCCACAGCTTGATGCAGATGCATCTGATTGTAGCCTGGCAAAAACAATTCGGGAAACACGACCAGTTCGGCACCCGCCAAAGCTGCCGCAGAGAGTATGGTTTCAACCCTTTGCAGCGCCTCTGCCACATCGCCTTGCGGTGATGGACCTTGATAAAGTGCGAGTTTCATACCGTGTCTCCCGAATTCATTATTTCTTCAAATTGGTCCAGATCGCATCGTATAGCACCTGAACCTCTTGCCCGCAGGGCTGAATGAACTGGCCAATTTGATTGGCCGGCGGATTGAGCTCCGGTGCATTCTTGACCGCATCGCTGAAGAACTTTTCGGCCCCCGTGACGCCCGACATATATTGCGCATAATTGCTGACGGCAGCCGCATTTTCAGGTTCAAGCAAGAAGTTCATGAACTTTATCGCATTGTCGCGATTGGGCGCATTTTTCAGAAGCACCATGTTATCCATCCACAACACATAACCTTCCTTGGGGTAG
>JANONM010000025.1:0-2318 GCA_031420855.1 Hyphomicrobiales bacterium | reverse complement strand
CCTCGCGGAAAAACTTCAGATGCCCGTCACCTTGGAGAACGATGGCATTGCCGCTGCCAATGGCGAGTGGAAGTTTGGCGCAGGCAAGGGCCTCAAACATCTGGTCTATGTCACCGTCAGCACCGGCATCGGCGGTGGTGTGGTGGTGGATAATCACTTGATGCGCGGTCGCCGGGGCATGGCAGGCCACGTCGGCCATATGAGCATTGAGGAAAATGGTCCACCCTGTGGCTGCGGCAATCCCGGTTGTTTTGAAGTCTTGGCATCGGGCACGGCATTCAACAAAGTGGCGCACGCTTTGGGTTTTGCCGACGCAAAATCCATGACAGAAGCCGCGCGGCAGGGTGATCCCAAAGCAATGGCAGCGGTGCGCCGGGAAGCAATATTGCTGGGCTGGGGCTTCACCAGTTTGTTGCATCTCTACAGCCCCGAAAAAATCATCGTCGGCGGTGGTGTATCATCGGCATTCGATCTCATGCTGCCCACCATCAAAGCCGAAATCCAACGCCGCGCCATGCCAGCTTTCCGCAGTGTGGAGATTGTTGTGGCGGAATTGGGCGACAACGCTGGCCTGGTGGGGGCCGCTTCACTGGCGATGTGAAGGACTCGCTGTTGTCAACCCTTCGAGACTCGCAAGAGCGAGCACCTCAGGGCGAGGGATTCATAAAAATCTCCCTCACCGTGAGGTGCCGCGCCTTCGCGGCCTCGAAGGGCTGAAGGCACCGAGGCCCTATAGTTCTGGCTGAATTTGATAGCCTTGCGCCAGTACTTCTGTTTCAATGTTTCCACTACACCAACCACACCCCGGATCACCTGAGGGCCCTCACTGCCATGACAAAAACCCCTGCACCTGACCTGCCAAATCTGAACGACAGCGCACTCGCCTATCATGCCGAGCCAAAACCCGGCAAACTCGAAATCCGCGCCACCAAACCGCTTGGCACCCAGCGCGATCTGGCCCTGGCCTATTCGCCCGGTGTAGCCGCTGCCTGCATGGCCATCCATGCCGATCCCGCCCAAGCGGCAAGATTGACAATACGCGCCAATCTCGTTGGCGTGGTCACCAATGGCACGGCAGTTTTGGGCTTGGGAAACATCGGCCCGCTGGCGGCAAAACCCGTGATGGAAGGCAAGGCCGTCCTGTTCAAGAAATTTGCCGACATCGATGTCTTCGACATTGAACTGGCCGAAACCAATGTTGACAAGCTGGAGGATGCGATTGCAGCGCTTGAACCCACATTCGGCGGCATCAACCTTGAAGATATCAAGGCACCGGAATGCTTCGAACTTGAAGAACGTTTGCGCGAGCGCATGAACATTCCGGTGTTCCATGATGATCAACACGGCACCGCCGTCATTGTCAGCGCCGCCGTATTGAATGCACTCGATCTCGCGGGCAAGAAACTCGCTGACATCAAGATCGTGGCATCAGGCGCTGGGGCCGCAGCTCTGGCCTGTCTCAACCTGTTGGTCAGCCTGGGTGCCACCCGTGAAAACATCTGGATCAGCGATCTTGAGGGCGTGGTCTACAAGGGCCGTGAAAAACTCATGGACCGTTGGAAGTCCATCTTTGCGCAAGAAACCAGGGCCCGCACCCTCGCTGAAATCATTGCCGGAGCCGATGTGTTTCTGGGGCTTTCGGCGGGCGGTGTATTGAAACCTGAACTCCTGAAGCAGATGGCCAGGGATCCCTTGATCCTGGCACTTGCCAATCCGCAACCTGAAATCATGCCTGAACTGGCCCATGAAGCACGGCCCGATGCGATGATTTGCACAGGCCGCTCGGACTATCCCAATCAGGTCAACAACGTCTTGTGCTTCCCCTATATATTCCGGGGTGCATTGGATGTCGGTGCCACCACCATCAACGAGGAAATGAAACGCGCCGCCGTGAAGGCCATTGCCGCCCTCGCACGGGAGGCACCTTCGGAAGTGGCGGCCAAGGCCTATGACAGCGAAGCCAAACTGTTTGGCCGCCATTCCTTGATACCTTCGCCTTTCGATCCGCGATTGGTCTTGCGCATTGCGCCCGCTGTGGCCGAAGCCGCCATGCGCACAGGTGTTGCCACCCTGCCGTTGAAGGACATTGCAGCCTACGCCGAAGGTTTGCAGCAGCTGGTTTTTCGCTCTGGCTTTGTCATGCGTACAATATTCACGGCTGCGAGGCGGGCAGCGGCACGTGTCATCTATGCGGATGGCGAGGACGAAAGGGTGCTGCAAGCTGTTCAAGTGGTGCTCGAAGAAGGACTGGCAAAACCCATACTCGTGGGCCGTCCCGCCGTCATTGAGAAGCGGATGACACGCCATGGCCTTACCAT
>JANONM010000024.1:0-4198 GCA_031420855.1 Hyphomicrobiales bacterium | reverse complement strand
GACTCGCTCACTTGGGGTTTTGAGGCGGGGGCTTTCAAGCGTCATGCCTTCGAATCCCGCTGGCCCAACGCGCTTGCCGCCGGTCTCACGAACACCCGCGTCATCGCAGAAGGCATGAACGGGCGCACCACCGTTTTCCCTGATACTACTTGCGAGGCTGAGCGCAATGGTGCGGTAGCTTTGCCGATGTTGTTATGCACGCACCAGCCGCTGGACCTTGTCATTATCATGCTCGGTACCAACGACATCAAATATGCCAACCGCTGCACGGCATTTGATGCTGCAATGGGCATGGAGCGACTGATCAAACTGGTGAAAACCCATGACTGGGTTGCCGATATGCCGAAGCCTCAAATCCTCATCATGTCGCCGCCTGCCTTGTGCAAAACCAATGATGAATGGTTCATTGAACTTTGGGGCCATGCGGTGGAAGAATCCAAACACTTCGCCAGGCACTACAAGCGCGTGGCAGAAGAGCAGGGTGTGCATTTCTTTGATGCAGGATCAGTTGCCAAGACCGATCCGACGGATGGCGGGCATATGACGGCAGCGGAGACGAAACTGTTGGGCGAGGCGCTGGTGCCGGTGGTAGGGAAGATATTGGGAATTTAGGACTCGCGGCGCATCCTTCGAGGCTCGCAAGGGCTCGCACCTCAGGATGAGGTGTAAAAAGGGATAGTCAATTATACAACCTCACCCTGAGGTGCGAGCTCTTGCGAGCCTCGAAGGGTGCGCATGGAGAAGAAAAATGGCCGACACTAATTTCGACGTTCTCATTATTGGCGCTGGCCCTGGTGGCTACGTCACGGCCATCCGCGCCGCGCAACTCGGTTTCAAAACCGCCATCATCGAGCGCGAACACATCGGTGGTATCTGCCTCAATTGGGGCTGTATCCCCACCAAAGCGCTGCTGCGTTCGGCTGAGATTTATCACTACATGAAGCATGCCGAAAATTACGGCTTGTCGGCGAAGGATATCACTTTCGATGCGGCGAAAGTTGTGGCGCGGTCGCGGGGCGTGTCGGGTCGTCTCAACATGGGTGTGAATGGTCTGCTGAAAAAGAACAAGGTTCAAATCATCTGGGGCGAGGCGAAGATCACCAAGCCCGGTGAAGTGGTTGTGGCCGACATGAAGAAGGCTGCCGTGTTGCCGCAGAACCCTATCCCCAAGGGAACACTGGGAGCAGGGACTTACACTGCCAAGCACATCATCATTGCCACGGGTGCGCGGCCTCGTGTGTTGCCGGGACTGGAGCCCGACGGCAAACTGGTATGGACCTATTTCGAAGCCATGGTGCCGCCAGCAATGCCAAAGTCACTGCTGGTTGTCGGCTCCGGCGCCATCGGCATAGAGTTCGCCTCGTTCTATAACGCCATGGGCGTTGATGTGACGGTGGTTGAAATCATGGACCAAGTCATGCCGGTGGAAGATGCCGAGATTAGTAAAGTGGCGCAGAAGCAACTCGAAAAATACGGCATCAAATTCCGGCTTGGAACCAAAGTGGCGAAGCTCGAACGCAAGGCTGACTCGGTGACGGCCATACTGGAAGCTGCTGGCAAATCCGAAACCATCACCGTTGATCGCGTCATCACCGCAGCAGGCGTTGTCGCCAATGTTGAAAACCTCGGCCTTGAAGCCTTGGGTGTGAAAATGGAGAAAGGCTGCATCGTTAGCGATGGCTATGGCCGCACCAACATCGGGGGCATCTATGCAATTGGTGACGTGGCAGGCCCGCCGATGTTGGCCCACAAGGCCGAACATGAAGGTGTGATCTGCATTGAAACCATCAAGGGCATGCCCACGCACCCGATGAAGAAAGAGCAAATTCCCGGCTGCACCTATTGCCATCCACAAGTCGCCTCCGTTGGCCTCACGGAGGCCAAAGCAAAAGCCGCCGGATACGAACTGAAGATCGGCCGCTTCCCCTTCCTCGCCAACGGCAAAGCCATTGCGCTGGGCGAAGATCAGGGCCTGATCAAGACCATTTTCGACGCAAAAACCGGACGCTTGATTGGCGCCCATATGGTCGGCGCGGAAGTCACGGAATTGATCCAGGGCTTCGTCTTGGCCATGGGACTTGAAACCACGGAAGAAGAACTGATGCACACCGTTTTCCCGCATCCCACTCTTTCCGAGATGATGCATGAAAGCGTGCTTGATGCTTATGGACGTGTGATACACATGTGATTGCTGTGGATTTATTCAACGCGGCAATCTCGGAAGTGATAAGGAACTATGCCATTGTTGTCGGCGGTGCAGTAGGTCTTTACTTTGCATGGAAGCGTGTAACAGCGGCGAATAATCAAGCATTGTCGCAGCTCAAACAGGCAGATCTTGCACAGCGAGTTCACGTTGCAGAATTGTTCAACAGGGCAGTTGGCCAGCTTGCTGACAAGAAGCTGGAAGTCAGGCTCGGTGCAATTCTCACGCTTGAGCAAATTTGCAAAGAGTATCCGGATCGTTCAGGACTGGTTATTCGATTGCTGACTACCTATCTTCAGAAAAATGCTGTAAAATACGGCGACAATAAACCACCAACTGATGTGCAAACGATCATGGACATTTTGCGAGAGTTTAGAAAATGAACCTTCATACGGCTACTGTACGATATGATGAAGCGCTCGACCTCAGTGGCACCTTCATTCGCAGAACAAATTTGAGCGGCGTAAACCTTCAGCATGCTGACCTTTCGGGTGCTGATTGTACAAATGCGGTTTTTCGTGGAGCCAACCTGACAAATGCGAATTTGAGGGGTACAATCCTCAAGGGGGCAGATTTGACTGGTGTAGTTGGTTTGACTTCCGAGCAATTGGCACAAGCAGTTATCGACAATAGTACAATTTTACCGTCCTATCTTGTTGTCAATTCAAACTAGCTTGAAGCCAAACAGAGCATTGACCATATGTCTTGCAAGGCGATGGTGAGGGCGTTGCAGTTATCGTATTAATTTATTTTGAGGAGACTTACATGGACGGTATTATGCAACTTGGCGCGGTCGGGATTGGCGGCACCATTCTGATTGGTATTCTGGCTGGCTGGCTGGCTGAAAAGCTCACCGGGTCAGACAATGGCTTGATCATGAATCTCATTGTTGGTATTGCTGGCTCGTGGCTTGGGTTTTTTGCGGCCAATGCGGCGGGCATCCAATTGGGCGTGTTTTTCTCCGGCTGGTTCTTTGGCAATTTGCTTGTATCAGCCGCTGGTGCGGTTATTCTGCTGATGGTGCTGAAATTGCTTAAAGGCAAGAAACGCACATAACAACAGGGAAGGGAATATACCCATGTCAGGCTATGGAATCATCATGCAAATCATCCTCGGCGGCGTTGCCGGATGGATTGCGGAAAAAGTAATGGGCTTCAACACGGGCCTTATCCTCAACATCGTGCTGGGAATTGTGGGTGCGGTGGTTGGCAATTTCTTGCTCGGCCTTGCCGGGATCAGCTTTGGCGGCCTGATTGGCCAGCTGGTCATTGCAATCGTGGGCGCTTGCATCCTGATTTTCGCCTATCGCACGATCAAGGGACGTGCCTAAGCCCTTATGTCAATCCTGATCGACAATATTAGCGAAGCCCGGAAGCTGCGTCACCCTGAAAAGGCTCACAAAGCCGATACACCAATCCTGCGCAAGCCGGATTGGATCAGGGTGAAGGCACCGGGCTCTGCCATTTATGCTGAAACCCAGAAACTGGTGCGCGAGAAAAAACTCGTTACGGTTTGTGAAGAAGCGGGTTGTCCAAACATTGGCGAATGCTGGTCGAAGAAACACGCGACCTTCATGATCATGGGAGATACTTGCACAAGGGCTTGCGCCTTTTGCAACGTGAAAACCGGCAAGCCAGAAGCGTTGGACAAAGGCGAACCCTTGCGGGTGGCTGAAGCAATTGCGGCGATGGGATTGAATCACGCCGTCATCACGTCGGTGGACCGCGATGATCTTGCAGATGGCGGTGCCCAACATTTTGTCGAGATGTTGCAGCACTCCCGCCGCCTTGCACCCAACACCACGCTTGAAATTTTGACACCGGATTTTCTCAAGAAAAACGGTGCTTTAGAGCGTGTTGTTGAAGCAAGACCTGATGTGTTCAACCACAATCTTGAAACGGTGCCGGGGCTTTATCTGAAGATCCGTCCGGGTGCGCGATACTTCCATTCTCTCAGGCTTCTGCAGCGGGTGAAGGAACTTGACCCGGCGATGTT
>JANONM010000023.1:0-15472 GCA_031420855.1 Hyphomicrobiales bacterium | reverse complement strand
CCGGGAGCCAGATATTTGCGGCCTTCATCAAAAGTCGGATAGGCATTGCCGATGGCGCAGTTATTGCCGATGTCGGAGGAGATAATGGCGTTGCGCGGCAAGGCAGACTGGATGGCACGCCAGGCCATGCGCGGGCTCATCCATTGGGGTTTGGCAGCACGGGCCCGCTCATTCCAGGTGGTGCCGGGATCATCCTGTTCATGATCCATGGACGAGAGTTGCTGGGCCCAACGGGACTTGGTGGTGGAGATCAGGTTTTTGCGTTCGGTGCGACCTGCATCACCTGCCTGGGGGGAGAGATGTGCCAGAATGCCAGCCGCCACTTTCTTTGCGTCCCCCACTATACCAACAGCCACGCGTTTGGTGAGACCGATGCGGTTGGGATTGATGTCGACTTGAATAATTTTTGCGGTCTTTGGCCAATAGTCGAGGCCATAGCCTGGCAGTGTCGAAAACGGATTGAGCCTTGTGCCCAAAGCCAATACCACATCCGCTTGCTGGATCAGTTCCATGGCGGCTTTCGAGCCATTGTAACCCAAGGGTCCAGCAAACAGCGGATGCGTGCCGGGGAATGCGTCGTTGTGTTGATAGCCCACGCAGACAGGCGCATCGAGACGTTCGGCCAAAGCCTTCGACGCCGGAATTGCTCCACCGATCACAACACCTGCGCCATTCAGGATAACCGGAAATTTGGCTTCCGACAAAAGTTTCGCCGCTGCAGCAATGGCCCCATCACCACCGCTGGGGCGTTCAAATTCGACAATCGCTGGCAGATCGATGTCGATGACTTGGGTAAAATAATCGCGGGGCATGTTGATCTGGGCAGGTGCCGACAGGCGCTTGGCATTGAGGATGACGCGGTTCAAGACTTCGGCCACGCGGGTTGGATCACGCACCTCTTCCTGATAGCCCACCATGTCCTTGAACAGGGCCATTTGTTCCACTTCCTGAAAACCGCCCAGGCCAATAGTACGGTTGGCGGCCTGCGGTGTGACCAACAACAGCGGCGTGTGGTTCCAGTAGGCCGTCTTTACCGCTGTGACGAAATTCGTAATTCCCGGGCCATTCTGGGCAATCATCATGCTCATTTTGCCGGAAGCGCGGGTGAAGCCATCGGCCATCATGCCGCCCGAGCCTTCATGCGCACAGTCCCAAAACCTAATGCCGGCTTTCGGGAAAATATCCGAAATCGGCATGAAGGCTGAACCAATGATCCCGAAAGCGTTGGCGATGCCGTGCATTTGCAGAACTTTGACGAAGGCTTCCTCGGTGGTCATTTTCATGGGACAGATTCTCCAGCTGTTCAATGACGATATTTTATCTCAATCGTCCGATGCGAAGCTAGGACCAGTTTGTGTGGGAAGTTGGGGCGGCAACCTGATTGCGCAATCAAATCAGACTGTGTTACAAAACCCGGACGTCTTGGTAGCTCAGCAGGATAGAGCACCGGTTTCCTAAACCGGGGGTCAGGGGTTCGAATCCCTTCCAGGACGCCATTTAGGACTTGATGACGATCAGGCAGAAACGGGAATTTACGACGGCGTTCCAGCGCGAGGCAATATCAACCCGGATCGATCCGGTAGAAATGGAACCTTTCTGCGTCGCTTGCGTTAAGCCTCTCAGGAGCAAAACAGCATGCAAAAACCTGTAAGAAAAGCGGTGTTTCCGGTAGCAGGCCTGGGAACACGTTTTTTACCTGCAACCAAAGCCATTCCCAAGGAAATGTTGCCCATCGTTGACCAGCCGGTTATCCAAATGGCCGTTGATGAAGCCCGTGAAGCGGGTATCGAGCATTTCATTTTTGTGACTGGTCGCAACAAAAGCAGCATTGAAGATCATTTCGACAATCAGCTGGAACTTGAAAATGCGCTGCGCGAGCGCTTGAAAACCAATACTTTGGATGTGCTGGAAAAATCAATGTTGGCCCCTGGTCGAACCAGTTTCACGCGGCAACAGAAGCCCTTGGGGCTGGGCCATGCCATTTGGTGCGCACGGGATCTGGTAGGAGACGAACCTTTCGCCATCCTGCTGCCTGACATGGTGATGAAATCCCCGGTTGGATGCCTGCAGCAGATGATGGAGCTGCACAAGCGGGTTGGCGGCAATGTGATCGCTGTGGAAGAAGTGCCACGATGCGACGTACACCGCTACGGCGTGGTGGATTTTCACACCAATGCCAGCAAGCAGATGATCATCAATGGCATGGTCGAAAAACCGAAAGTCGAGGAAGCGCCGTCGAATCTGATCATATCCGGACGCTACATCCTTCAGCCCGAAATTTTCACACACATTGCGTCACTTGAACCAGGCAACGGTGGTGAAATTCAATTGACCGATGCCATGAAGCGCTTGCTGGTGGAACAGGATTTTCATGGACTGCGCTATGAAGGCCAGACTTTTGATTGTGGCAGCAAGCTGGGTTTTCTGTTGGCCAACGTGATATATGGCATGGAACACGACGAAGTAGGGGCTGATTTCGAAAAGGCACTGTTGCAGATTCTAAAAACCAGATTCGAAACCAAGCAGGAAAAAACCCCTATCGCCGCCTGACACAACAAAAAGCCATCCAGACCGACGGTCTGGATGGCTGGCATTTTTCAACACTGACGACCTTCAGGTCACTATATGCGGTTGAAGGATCGTGTCCTTGCGTTGTAGGAAAGCGTGATGTTGCGGCCATTTTTTCGCGCCCGAAACTCATACCATCTCCCGACACATTCAATTGCCCTGACATTGCGATATCCTGAATTCCGCAAGTGACGGGCGGCCTGGTTGCACGACACGCGTGCGTTGCCATAGTTGCGACGAACCTTGTATTGGTACTCGGGTGCATACCAACCATAGTTCGGTTCATAGAGGTAATCATCCTCTATTTCGGCGTCATAAAACGGCACGCCAAAATAGATACCAATCCTTGTCTTGGCTTCGGCAACGGTTGGAATGGCCATTGACGAGACGGCAAGCATGCCTGCTGCAATCAATGATTTCATAGGAACGTTTCTAAACATTTTAAACCTCCATTTGTTGATGTTCCACCTCAACAATGGATGAGTGGGCGAATCGTTCCATTTTTAATTGGATGCCGGTCGTTGGCGATTGATTGAAAATTTGAAGAGTGTGAGACACACGGAACCAATGCGAGGCATACGGCGTTTCAGGTCCAAGACAGTTTCACAAGGACCAACACCATGGCCATTTTCAAAATAGGACTCCTGGCAGTCGCACCTTTTCTCGCAATGCCACTGGTGACCCCGCAATTCGAACCAACCTGTTCCGTCGCTGATCATGTCATGTCATCCGACCAGTCGAATTCAATCGCTTTGGCAACCTCCAACGGCTCGGTCATCTACAAAACCGAAAGCGGCTTTCCAGATTTCATGTCAAAAAAGTCATTGCCTGCAAGGCCTTATCCACGTGCACCAGTGAAGTATTTGGTAGCCTTGAATCAGAAAATCGCAGCGCTTTAGACCTGTATTGGAAACGTCAAGTCACAGAGGAGATATCTCAAGACAAATGCACTGAAAACCAAATCCCGGCAACCCGAAGCTTTGGCAGAGTTGGCGCGGACCTCAAGAGAAGCAACACCGGGAGAGGGTGATCGTGCCCTGACCGCCAAGGCAGACAACAAGCCCCTGCCAACTGACAACACCTCCAAACACGATGGTGCCGAAACGCTTTTGCCGGCCGGTGCCAAGGGGCAAAAGCTTGATCCCCACCGGGCAGGAGTTGACAAATTGCCTGATCGAACGCGAACCAGAAAATAAAAACTGAATCCGGGCCTTGCTGCGCGCTATCGCAAAATGGAACAAAACTGGGTCTGGCTCATTATAACCTGCAACGACCAACAATATAACCTGCAACGACCAACAATGGAGAAATGCAATGGCTAATTTAACACAACCAAAAATCAACCCGTCAACCTACAGCAAACTCGAAGCCGATGATCAATTCAACAGCGACCGTGTAAGTTCTGCTACAGCGTCTGCAAGCGCCGGTTCTTCCACGGCAATAATTGTCGCTGTTGCCTTGGCAATCGTTGCAGCACTCGGCTACTTCTATTTTGCCGACACGCCCTCGACTACCACCACCATAACGCCACCGGTCGTAACCCAAGAAAATCTTCCTGCGCAGCCGGTACCCGCTGATCCGCCGCCAGCAACAATCCAGGATCCTGTGCCTGTTACCCCAGCGCCAGCACCTGTTGCGCCCGTGAATTAGCCCCTGTCAATTCACGAGGGTTAAATGACAACATGAAATGCCCCCAGTCTGGGGGCATTTTTTTGTCTCAGCGGGTTGCTGTTCGCCAACTGCAAATTAAACCCCAGAAGCGGAACTTAATGCGTCTTGAGACGTTAGGGAACAGATTGCCCTCAACTCTGGAGTTTGCACCGTCATGTCGAAGCTGTTTCGAAAAAGAGCTTTGGACCTGAAATCGTCGTTGCATGAGCATGAAACAATCTCGGCGGAACTGTTTGGCAAGGAGCGCTTCAGCCAACACGCCCACAGTCTGGCGCAAACACAAGTCGTTACCGATGATCCAATACGCGTCTATTCATTCATTGACCGCCTGGATGCCAACAGCGCCACACTTCGTCGCAATTACGAGGATGTATTAAGTGCCGTCGAAGCAGGAAAAAGTGTGACGCCAGCCGCTGAGTGGCTGATTGACAACTATCATCTGGTCGAACAACATGTCCATCAAACCAGGGCGGATTTGCCGACTGGCTTCTATCGCCAACTGCCCAAACTTGCGGATGGTCATCTTGCCGGGCACCCTCGCATATTTGGTGTTGTGTGGGCTTACGTGGCGCACACCGACAGCCATTTTGATCCCGGTTCCTTCAGCGATTTTATCAATGCCTATCAGGATGTCCAACCGCTCAGCATTGGTGAACTGTGGGCGTCGGCCATCAGTCTCAGGCTTATCCTGATTGAAAATTTGCGGCGTATTGCGGATCGCATTGTTCTGGCAAGAAAGGGCCGTGATGCAGCTGACAGCCTTGCAGACGTGCTGTCGCAAGTTGACGGGCAAACAGCGGATATTGATGTGCTTCTGGAAAAAGCCGGAAATCCGGTGGTTACGCCTGCCTTTGCTGTGCAGTTTATTTTGCGGTCGCGCGAGCATAACCCCTTGACGGCAGCAACGCTGGACTGGGTGAAACACAAACTTGTTGAAGCAGGCCGCAATTTTGACAGTGTGGTGACCGATGAGCACCATCGGCAAGGTGCTGCAAACGTCTCCATCCGCAATATTGTCACCAGCTTGCGGCTGATCTCGGACGTCAATTGGGAAACCTGGTTTGATACAGTGAGTCTGGTTGACCGTTTGATGCGCACCCACGCCAACTATGGCGCAATGGATTTCCCAAGCCGCACACTCTACAGAACGGCTGTTGAAGAAATTGCGCGGGGCTCGATTGGTGACGAGCTGGCAGTTGCGCGCAAAGCTCTTTCACTCAACGGCAACGACCCCGGGTATCACTTGATCGGCGCTGGGCGAAAGCAGTTTGAGACTGATCTCGGGTTCAAGGCACCACTGCTGCGACGCTGGCGTGAAGGTTTCCGGGCTGCGGGCCTTGGCGGTTACCTCTCAGCCATCGCCGTCACAATGGCCTTCATGCTGCTTGCGGGACTGTCGGCGTTTCCAGGTTCAGATGTTCCGACGTGGGCCATCATCATCATTGCGGTGCTCGCTGTTTTCCCCGCGAGTGATTTCGCTATCGCCATTGTCAACTTTGCCACGACAAAACTTCTCAACGCCTCGACCTTGCCGGGATTCGCGTTGCGTGACGGCGTTCCAGCAGATTTGCGAACCCTTGTTGCCATTCCAATGCTGTTGACGTCGCTTGATGACGCGGATGACATGGTGGGCCGCCTCGAAGTGCATTTTCTGTCGAATGCCGATGGCGACCTGTATTTTGCCTTGCTGACCGATTGGACTGATGCCGAAACGGAACATCGAGCAACTGACGAAGGCCTCTTGCAGCAAGTTGTCACCGGCATTGAACAGCTCAATGCCCGGCACAACACCGACAGGTTTTTGCTTTTGCATCGCGGCCGCAAATGGAATCCCGGCCAGGCTGCATGGATGGGCTGGGAACGCAAGCGCGGCAAACTGCATGAACTCAACCGCCTTCTCAGATCTGCAACAGACACAAGTTTCATCAAGATTGTCGGCAACATTCCCGGGAATGTCCGCTACGTCATCACGCTGGATGCTGACACCAGATTGCCACGCGATGCCGCCCGCAGATTGATCGGCAAAATGGCGCATCCCCTGAACCAGCCACGTTTTGACCAAGAACTGGGGCGTGTCGTCGAAGGCTATGGCATATTGCAGCCGCGGGTCACGCCTTCACTGCCAGTCGGGCAACAGGGATCAGAATTCCAGCGCATCTATTCAGCATCACGTGGCATCGATCCTTACGTTTTCACCGTATCTGACGTCTATCAGGACTTGTTTGGCGAAGGGTCTTTCGCGGGTAAAGGCATTTACGATGTTGATGCCTTTGAAGCCGCACTTCATGCTAAAATCCCGGAAAATGCCATGCTCAGCCATGACCTGTTTGAAGGCGTTTTTGCCCGTGCCGCCCTGGTCACCGATGTGGAAGTGGTCGAGGAATATCCCGAACGCTATGCCGTCGACGCGTCCCGCCAACATCGCTGGACACGCGGCGACTGGCAGTTGCTGCCCTGGATGGTGGACTGGAACCGCTCCGGCATTCCGCCCCTTGGGTGGTGGAAAATGTTCGACAATCTGCGCCGCTCGCTGTCGCCCGTTGCCGTTGTGGGCAGTTTGCTCGTGGTATGGCTTGTCGCGCCCTTCAGCGTAACCCTGTGGTGGACCGGTTACATTCTCGCAGCGATGCTGGTGCCGCAACTCATTCCAATGCTTTCAACTGCCATGTTCCGGGAGCGAAGTGCAAAAGTCTCGGATACACTCACGTCATTCCTTGAGGACATTGGCAACGCGTTGATACAGTTCGCTGCAAATGTCCTGTTTCTGGCGCACCGTGCGGGTCTGATGGCGGATGCCATCGTGCGAACCCTCTATCGCCTGCGCTTCAGTCGCAGAAACTTGCTGGAGTGGACCACCGCCGCCCAAGCCAATTCCGGTCATCGCGACAGGCTGCAAAACAGTTACAGCTTGATGGCGTCAAGCCTGATTGCCGCATTGTTGACGGTGTCTATTGCCGCCTACCGGGGCGACAACCATTGGATGGTGTTGCTGCCTTTTGCCCTGGCCTGGTTCATTGCACCCGCTGTGGCGTGGCAGATCAGCAAGTCAAAACCGACAGAGGACGCACAAGCGGCATCGGCTGAAGATCATAAATACCTGCGTCGCGTTGCACGGCGGACGTGGCGGTTTTTTGCAACTTTTGTCACCGCGCAAGAAAACATGCTCCCTCCCGACAATTTTCAGGAAACACCCGCGCCCGTGGTGGCACATCGCACCTCGCCGACAAACATTGGGCTCTATCTTCTGTCAATTGCCAGTGCGCGCGAGTTTGGCTGGATTGGGCTGACTGACGCCTTGGCGAGAATCGAAGCCACAATGGCGACGGTGAAGCGCCTCGAAAAATTCAATGGCCATCTTTACAACTGGTATGACACGCGTGATCTGCGTCCGCTGGATCCCCAGTATATTTCAACAGTCGACAGTGGAAATCTTGCCGGTCATCTCATCGCACTGTCGAACATCTGTTTGCAGTGGAACATGGTGCCCGCTGACCCGCGCGACAGTCTTTCTGGCATCGAAGACAGTCTCGACCTGTTGAGAGAGGACTACACTCTCGTTCCAAATGATCGCCGCAACCTGAGACCCCTGCGCAAGAAATTTGAAAATCAGGTGCGGGCATTGCGTCAATCATTGCGCACGGCGGCTGAGACACCGGAAACTGTGGCCATCAAGTTGATCGACTTTGCGCTGCAAGTTGCAAATTTGCGGGCGACCTTGAGTGCCATCACAGCAGCGCTGAATACCCCACAGTCCGCGCACCTGCTGGATTTGGCCGATGACCTGGGTGCGACAATTGAAAGCCACTTCAGTGATACGAATGCAGCAGATTTGCAGCAGCGGCGATTGCTTCAAATCGCCGAACAGGCGCGGACCCTTGCCATGGAGATGGACTTCGGCTTTTTGTTTGAACCGCAGCGCCAACTTCTCGCCATTGGGTATCGTGTGCCTGAAACCATGCGGGATGAGAGTTGCTATGACATGCTGGCCTCCGAGGCCCGACTTTCCAGCTTCTTTGCCATCGCCAAAGGTGACTTGCGAACACGCCACTGGTTCCGGCTTGGCCGCAGCGTGACAGCCGTCAAGGGCGGCGCGGTGTTGATGTCGTGGTCTGGATCAATGTTCGAATACCTGATGCCTTCGCTGGTGATGCGGGCGCCGGCAAACGGTCTGCTGGATCAAACCACGCGGCTGATCGTGCAACGGCAAATCGAGTATGGCCGGCAACACGGCACGCCCTGGGGTATTTCAGAATCGGCATTCAATGCGCGTGACATTGAATTCACCTACCAATACTCCAACTTCGGTGTTCCTGGTTTGGGACTGAAGCGGGGTCTGGCGGACAATGTGGTGATTGCACCCTATGCAACCGGACTGGCGGCCATGATCATGCCACATGCCGCCGCAGCAAACTTCAACCTGCTTGCCAGCGAAGGTGCCAGGGGTGATTACGGGTTTTATGAGGCAATAGATTACACTTCTGGGCGGGTCCGCCAGGGCGAGACCAAATCCATCGTGAAAGCCTATTTTGCCCACCATCAGGGCATGACGATTGTTGCTATCTTGAACGCTGTGAAAAATGGCGAGATGCGCCAGCATTTCCATGACGAGCCCATCATTCGCGCGTCGGAACTGCTGTTGCAGGAACGCGCACCGCGGATTGTGCCCATTGCCTACAAGTGGGCAGAAAAAACCGCCAGCAAACCTGCGACAGGTGACAATGCGGCCCATGCACCGCGCATTTTCGAAGGCCTGGGCGGCGGTTCACCTGTCACACATATTTTGTCCAACGGCCCTTACACGACATTTCTCACGTCAGCAGGAGGCGGACAAACCACATGGAATGACCTTGCCATAACCCGTTGGCGCGAGGATGCAGTGAGAGATCAATGGGGTTCGTTTGTGTATTTGAAAGACATGAAGTCAGGTTTGGTGTGGTCGTCACACCATGTGCCGACAATGACGGTTGCCGACTCCTGCGCGGCCCGTTTCTTTGAGGAAAAAGCCGAGTTCAGCCGGCAAGATGGCGTATTCACAACAACAACCGAACACGTGGTGTCGCCGGAATGTGATGGCGAAGCCCGTCGCATCACCGTCTTCAACCATGGACTTACAGCGCGAGAAATTGAATTCACCACCTATGCGGAACTGGTGCTTGCGCCCCAGTCGTCGGACGTGGCGCACCCGGCTTTTTCAAAACTTTTTGTCGAAACAGAATATCTGCCCGATGTCGAGACACTCATCGCCACGCGCCGCCGCAGGTCTTCAAGTGAACCCGAAGTCTGGGTGGCGCAGTGTATGCTTGCCAAAGGCCCTGTGGCTGGCACACTCGAATTTGAAACTGATCGCGCAAAGTTCATCGGCGCCGGGCGCAGCACTCAGGCACCCGCAGCCCTGGATGCAAATACACAACTCGGCAACACGCAAGGCTACGTTCTCGATCCGATATTTGCCTTGCGCCAGCGCCTGAAAATTTCACCCGGCAGACAGGTGAGTTTCACACTCTGGACATTGGTTGCGAACTCGCGTGAAGCCGTTCTCGATCTGGTAGACCGCCACCGCCAGGCCGCCGCCTATGACCGCGCCATGACCCTGGCCTGGACACGGGCCCAAATCCAGTTGCGCCATCTCCAGATTTCGATGCAGGATGCGCATCTCTATCAAACCCTTGCAGGACATCTGATCTACGCCAATGCGGCATTGCGCCTGCCGTCAGCCATGTTGATGCAGAGCATGGGTTCACAATCGTCCCTGTGGCCACAAGGCATATCGGGCGACCGGCCCATTCTGCTGGTGCGTATTGATGATGTATCGGACATTGACCTTGTGCGCGAAGTGCTTGAGGCATTCGAATATCTGAAGGCGAAAAATCTGCTGTTCGATCTGGTCATACTGAATGACCGCATGTCATCCTATGTACAGGATTTGCAAACCTCCATCGAGGATCTGGTGCGCAAAACCGGCGGGCAAGACCAGAAGAGCTGGGTTTTTGCACTGCGCTCGGACCTGATTGCGCCGGAAACGCTGCGCATCCTGCCTGGCATTTCGCGCGTTGTCCTGTTCGGTCGCAGGGGCGATCTGGCTGGCCAACTGGCGCGCGTGCGTGACCTGCCGCTGCCCTTGCGAAAGCCCGTCGCGGTCAATCTGGTGCCAAAGCCCGTGATCGTCGACATGCCGCGCCTCGAATTTTTCAATGGCCACGGTGGCTTCGACAAGGCCGGCACGGAATACGTCATTCTTCCGCGTACGGACAATCCATCACCACAGCCATGGATCAATGTCATTGCCAATTCAAAGTTCGGGTTTCATGCCGCAGCAGATGGTGGGGGTTACACCTGGTTTGGCAATGCCCGTGAAAACCAGGTGACGGCTTGGGGCAATGACGCCACGTCGAATCCTGCCAGCGAGGCGTTTTATGTGCGTGATGAAAGCACTGGGAAGTTGATGTCACCAACACTCTCACCGCTCAAGTCAAGCGAAGGCACCCATGTGACGCGGCATGGATTCGGTTACACCACATTCGAACGACAGATTGATGGTTTGAATATCGAGTTGACACAATGTGTGCCCCTGGCAGATACCTTGAAACTGTCACGTCTGCGGCTGGTCAACACGGGCAAGGTATCGCGCAGCTTGTCTCTCACTTGCTATGCAGAGCTGGTTCTGGGAGGGGTGCGCGCGGCCTCTGCACCATTCGTGACAACCGCGATCGACGATCACACCGGCGCTTTGGTGGCGCAAAATCGCTGGAAGAATGAGGGCGGCGAACAGCTGGTTTTCGTTGACATGACAGGGCGGCAAACCGGCTGGACGGGAAACCGCCTTGAGTTCCTCGGAAAATTCGGCGGGCTTGCCGCCCCCGCTGCATTGGCCAAATCCGTGCGCTTGTCCCAGCAAACGGGTGCGGGCTTTGATCCATGCCTTGCCTTGCAATGTGACATCACGCTGGCCGTTGGGCAATCCACAGATGTGGTTGTGATGCTGGGCGTTGGAGGCAATGTGTCTGCGGCGCGGGAGTTGCTGGTGCGCTACCGTTCCCGGTCTTTCGACGATGTATTGTCGGCAGTGCGGACCTACTGGCAAGACACACTTGGCACCGTGCAGGTGAAAACCCCGGATCGGGCTTTTGATATCATGATGAATGGCTGGCTGCTTTATCAGACACTGGCCTGCCGCATGTGGGCGCGGTCGGGATTTTACCAGGCCAGTGGAGCCTATGGCTTTCGCGACCAACTGCAGGACTCCATGGCGTTATTGCATTCTCAACCGGATATCGCACGCGAACATATTCTGCGCGCGGCCGGACGGCAGTTTCCGCAGGGCGATGTGCAGCATTGGTGGTTGCCGGAAACCGGCAGGGGCATTCGAACCCGCATTTCCGATGACACCGTGTGGCTGGCCTCTTGCGTTCAGCACTATGTGAGCGTCACCGGAAATCTCGCCGTGCTCGACGAGCAGGTTCCGTTTATCGAAGGTCAAGCCTTGCTGCCGGGTGAACATGATGTGTTCTTCTTGCCCGTATCATCAGGGGAAGCAGACTCACTCTACGAACATTGTGCGCGGGGCCTCGATATCAGGCTGGACATGGGGGGACACGGCTTGCCACTCATGGGAACGGGTGACTGGAACGACGGCATGAACCGTGTGGGGGAGAACGGCAGGGGTGAAAGTGTCTGGCTGGGCTGGTTTCTGTACAAGACACTGGGCGATTTTATAGGCTACGCAAAACTTAAGGGAGATGAGGTTCGTTTCCAAAGATGGTCGGAACGTCAGAAAACCTTGCAGGTTGCACTGGAGTCACAGGGGTGGGACGGACGCTGGTATCGCCGGGCGTTTTATGATGATGGCACAGCATTGGGTTCTGCCGACAATCAAGAGTGCCGCATTGATGCCATTGCCCAGTCCTGGGCCGTGCTATCGGGTGCCGCTTCGCAGGAGCGTGGCAAACAGGCCATGGCCATGACGTATCAGCATCTGGTGAAAGCGGATGACGGCCTGGTTCTGCTTTTTGAACCACCCTTCGACAAAAGCCAGAACGATCCCGGATACATCAAAGCCTATCCACCGGGGATTCGCGAGAACGGCGGACAATACACCCACGGCGTGATCTGGTCGATCTTCGCCCACGCGGCACTCAATGAGCCGGATCGGGCCATGCAACTGTTTTCAATCATCAATCCGATCAATCATGCAAAAACCCCGAATGATGTGCAGGTCTACAAGGTCGAACCTTACGTCATCGCGGCGGATGTCTATTCGGTTGCACCGCATGTCGGGCGCGGCGGCTGGACCTGGTACACGGGTTCGGCAGGCTGGTTCCATCGCGCCGGACTCGAAGCCATTCTTGGCCTGACCCGCCGGGCCAATGAAATACATCTCAAACCCTGCGTGCCCGCAGACTGGAACGAAATAACCATAACCATCAGGATCGACTCGACCTGGTATGACCTTCAACTTGTGCGCAGGGATTTGCCTGCGACAGAAACGCATGAAGGTTACACGCTGCTCTCGCCGGGACACTACCTGATATTGCACAAGCCAACTTCGACACGGCGCAGCTTTGTCATCGACCTGCCAGCACCCTTGATGTGAGAAAATTTCTTCCCAACAATGGTCGTCTGGGTAGACAATTGGGGCAGTTCCGGTTTTCGCTGGAATGACGGAATTTAAGGTCTTGATTCAAGCTAACAAGCAACTGCGCTAATTGGCAGTTTCGCCAATGGACCAGGACAAGTTGCATGTCATGCCTTCCGGCGGGAAGCGCATGTGAACTTCGGCACCAGCAAAGCTTCGCTCAATCAGTGTGCTGCCAAAGCCACGTGCCCCCGTTGATGAGATGACAGGTCCGCCGCTTTCAACCCAACTCAGTTCAATGACGCCCCCCTGTTCCCCTGGGGCTTTGATCTGCCAACCGATGTCGATCCGGCCCTGAGGTGTTGAAAGCGCGCCATACTTTACGGCGTTGGTGGCCAGCTCATTGAAGATCAGGCTGAGCGGTGCCGCATGTTCGGCAGCCAGATTGACAATGCCACCTGTCAAATGAATGCGTTGCCCTGTCACATAGTGTGAGAGTTGATGACGCAACAACGCGCCAAGTTCAGCGCCGCGCCAGTCATTGGCCGTCAACACATCATGGGCCGACGCCATGCTGTGCAGGCGGCCGGAAAAGGCGGCCGCAAATTGCTGCGGGTCAGGCGTTGTCTTGAGCGTTGACCGCATGATGGCCTGCAGGATGGCGAACGAATTCTTGACGCGGTGCGCCAGTTCCCGGCTCATCAGGCGTTGCCGTTTGTCCCATTCCTTGCGTTCGCCGACGTCATGCAGCGCCACGGACGCTGCCGTCACATTGCCATCAGGTGTAAAAACCGGAGACATGGCCATGGACACATCAATCAGCCGACCATCCTTGTGCTTGCGTATGGTGTCAAAGGGTTTGATGGTTTCACCCAGAGTTACACGTTCCAGAAAGCGGAGCTGTTCACCGTGGTGTTTTGGATCAGCGAGCAGTGCTACGTGTTGGCCCAGAGCCTCGGCTTCGGTGTATCCCAGGAGATGTTCTGCGCCGGGGTTCCACGCTTCGATAATGCCGTCCAAATTGGCGCCATAGAGAGCGTCGTGGGATGCCGCCGCGACTGCCGCCATGCGTGCCAGATTGGCATCAGCACGCTTGCTTTCCCGGATATCCCGGTTGGTTTCCAGAACAACTGTTTCGCCATCAAGTCCGATTAACTGATAACGGCTTTCCACCACAACCAGGCTGCCATTATTCGCGGTGTTTTCGATTTCTCCGGTCCAGCTGGGTGAGACACGAAGCTTTTCCATGATGTCGGAAATACCGGGTGGATATTGGGTTTTCAGAAGATGCTGGGGTTTGTGGCCCAATGCCTTTTCACGACTGAAACCGTAAAGGATTTCCGCACCGCGGTTCCACTCCAGAATGCCGTGGTCGGTATGCCAAACCAGAATGGGCTCGAATGAAAGCTCGATCAGGCTGGCCATGCGTTGTTGTGTGCGCTCCGACAATTTGCGCGACGTGATGTCTATCGTTGTGCCGGCCTGGCGAATGATCTTGCCAGTACTGTCGCGGTGGGTTCGACCGGTATCCATCATCCAGCGGTAGCGGCCATCCTTGTGGCGAATGCGATATTCCATCGCATAGTAGTCATCGCTGTCAAGCAAGCTTTCCGGATCAGTCGATTGCAGCTTGGCGACGTCTTCAGGGTGCATCAGGTTGCGCCATGACTGCAGGTCCGCCGCCAATTCGTGACTGCCCCACCCCAGAATACGCGTCAGGTTGTTGCTGCGCCAGATCTGGTTTTGGAGAACATCATAGTCATAGACGAGGGCGCCGGAGCCTTCCCCGGCCGCAGCCAGGCGTTCGTCCAGCAATTTGACTTTGGCCGCAGCCTCGATGTGGCGCGTTACGTCCTGCGTCACGCCAACGGCCCGCTCCGGTTCAGCTTTTTCATTTCGCATGAACTTTCCAGCCGTGCGCCAAAACACTGGCCGGCCATTGCGTGGCACACCGCGAAATTCCATTTCGAAACGGTCTGAGCCTTTCCGCCAGAAGTGGTCAAACTCAGCAATGATGCGTGCCCGGTCGTCGGCGTGGACAAAGAAATTGCCATTGCCGAGTGAGGTGCCCAAATCACCTGTGGTGCAGCCAATGACATCAGCCGCATTGTCGGCCCAGGTCAAGATTTCTGTCTTGAAGTTCATTTCCCAGGAAAACATGGAGGCGGCCTCGGTTGCAATTTGCAAACGTTCCACTCCGGCTTGAATGTGGAATTCTGCCTGCTTCAACCCTTCAATGTCGGTTGCAGTTCCAAACCAGCTCGCAACAGTGCCATCCTTGCCGCGCACAGGTGTTGCGCGTGACAAATGCCAGCGATAACTGCCATCTGCCATTTTCAACCGGTGCCCCGCTTCATATTCACCACCACTTTGCATGGCCTGCTTCCATGCCTCAGTGGAGTGGGCCAAGTCGTCTGCATGCAGAAGAGGTTGCCATTGGCGATTGGTGGAGTCTGCGTTGCCGTCTTGAAAATAGAGATCCCGGTGCGCATTATAGTAAGTCACTTGCCCCTGCGGATTGGCGATCCATACCAATTGCGGGAGTGAATCTGCCAGAATGCGAAACTGCGCTTCGTTGAAGTTTTGCAGAACCTCGTGTTGTTTCCGCTGGGTAATGTCTGCACTCACACCCACGATGCGGGTCGGTCCGTCCTTGTTGCG
>JANONM010000022.1:0-1532 GCA_031420855.1 Hyphomicrobiales bacterium | reverse complement strand
GCGCAACGCGCCGGATGAGGTCCCTTTGCTTGTTCCATCTGACATCCCCAAATTCAAGGCGATGTTGACGCTGCATCTGATTTTGGCTTGATACGGGGATGAGTAAAACTTCACCTTCCTCTTGGAATCACCAACTGGCCGCCCGCAATCTCGCCACACTTTACCTCGAGCGGAATAGTGATCTCACAGCAACCCTCGCAATCTGTGACGATGGTCGCTTGTTCGCTTATCAGTCGTTCTGGGACCTCGCTGACCGATTGCGCTGTAAATTCTGGCTTTCCGGTGTGCGGCCCGACGACCGGGTTGCTGTGCAGGTTGAAAAAAGCATGGAGGCACTTGGGGTTTTCTGGGCCTGTGTGCAAGGCGGATTTGTGTTTCTACCCCTCAATACTGCTTACACCCCAAGCGAAGTGTCCTATTTTCTCAGCGATGCGGAGGCTGCGGTTTTTATCGTCACACCCATGGACTTTTTACCGCCACCAACACGGTGATTTTCAGCGGTGGGCGATTGTTGTTCAGGCGCAAGTTTTCTGCCGATGATATTATGGCGCAAATGCCTGAAGCCACGGCCATGATGGGAGTTCCGACATTTTACACAAGGCTGTTGCAGCATGAACGCCTCTAACCCCTATGGCGGAGAACGTCGTGCCGGAACTGTCGGCTTTGCCTTGCCGCATTTCGATATCAGGGTGACCGATCCTGCAACAGGTCAGCCATTGGCCAGTGGTGAAGACGGCATGATTGAGATCAAGGGCCCCAACCTGTTCAAAGGCTATTGGCGCAATCCACTGAAAACCGCAGAAGACATGCGGGCTGACGGCTATTTCATCACCGGTGATTTGGGGCGTTTTGATGCCGACGGCTATCTGGTTATCTCGGGAAGAGCCAAGGATTTGATCATCACCGGCGGCTTCAATGTTTATCCCAAGGAGATTGAAGAGATTTTGGATGGCATGACGGGCATTGTCGAATCCGCCGTCATCGGCATAACGCATGCGGATTTTGGTGAAGCTGTCGTGGCAGTTGTAGCCTGTGACGCGGATATTGATGAGGCAACAACCATTGCAAAACTGCGGACACAACTCGCCGCCTTCAAAGTTCCAAAACGGATTTTAAGTCTGCGCGAACTGCCGCGCAACGCCATGGGAAAAGTCCCGAAAGCCTCGTTGCGGAAAAATTTTGGACAGTTGTTTGATACCGTGACTGAGAAGCCTCCCCACCTCCGTCGCTTCGCGATGAAGAATCCTATCAGATTCACACAAGTTCCCTCTCGATATAGGAACCATATTTGATGGCTTGGTATTTCTGCAGGCCTCACCCTGAGAGGCTGTGAGTAAATTGGCTTTTCGGCCAGCGGGATTTGTGGTATGATCATCCGTATACAGAACATATGGAGATGACAATGGGCCGCGACGGGTTGTTTGAAGATCTTCCTGAAGTTGACAAGCCTGAGCGGCCGTTGTCCGGACAGGGCGCGGCCCGGGTGCTGCGGCCTGAACGCCGCCAGATTGCCATGCGGGCTGTGGATCTCG
>JANONM010000021.1:0-12045 GCA_031420855.1 Hyphomicrobiales bacterium | reverse complement strand
AAGCCGCGCCGCTTGACCTGCCCCGGCGGTGATCTCGCACTCACCCTGCGGGATTTCAAAGACGCAGAAGTCTTGCGCGAAAAATTCCAAGCTGGAAAACGCATTGCCATTGTTGGCGGCGGATTTATCGGATTGGAATTGGCGTCATCGGCGGCCAAGCGGGGTTGCCTGGTTTCTGTGATTGAAGCGCAGCCCCGCATCCTGATGCGTGGCGTGCCGGAAGCCATCGCCCGCATCGTTCATGATCGACATGTGGCAGCTGGCGTTGACATGCACATCGGCACAGGCTTCACGCATCTCAGCTCTGCCGGGGTGCAACTGAATGACGGCCGCTTGATTGCAGCCGATACAATTATCGCTGGCATTGGTGCTGCACCTGAAACCAGACTTGCCGAGGCAGCCGGACTTGCAATCGAGAACGGCATTGCCTGTTCAGCCCAATTGCAAAGCAGTGATCCCGATATCTATGCCGCCGGTGACTGTTGTTCCTACATTCACGAGGCATTTGGCGGTCGCCGCATCCGGCTGGAAGCGTGGCGCAGCGCCCAGGAACAGGCGGCAACGGCAGCCGAAAACATGCTTGGCGGTGCGAAGTCCCATCAAACCATGCCGTGGTTCTGGTCTGACCAATATGATCTCTCGCTGCAAGTCGCAGGCATGCCCGACATGGGGCCGGAGACGGTGACCCGCCAAGGTGCAGATGCTGCGCTGGTGATGTTCCATCTTACAAGCGAAGGCCGCTTGACTGGTGCAAGTGGCATTGGTGTTGGCAACGCTTTTGCCCGCGATGTGAAACTCGCCGAGATGATGATTGCCAGGGGTATCAGCCCTGCCGCGTCACAGCTTGCCGATTCAACCGTTCAACTCAAAGTTCTGCTCAAAGGATAATCATGGCCCGCAAGAAACCAACGGTTGCTGACGTACGCGCCAACAAAGGCAAGTATCAATACACCATGATGCGCACCGAGACGTGGGACGAGTTGGCTGCGGCAGAGGCAGCAGGCATCGACATGGTTTCGGTGCCACCAGAAATGCTGGTGCAAAAACACTTCCGTGATGTGGCACCATCCCTGTTTGCGGTTCCCGGCATGCCACTCTATGGCGCACCCGCCGCCCAAGACGCCTATCTTCAGTGGGCCTATGACATGATGGCCGCAGGGGCTGACGCAGTTTATTGTGCAGCGTCTTTCGATACGGTGGAACGCATGGCGAAAGATTATATTCCGGTGATTGGCCACGTTGGTCTGGTGCCACATTATTGCACCTGGACAGGCGGTTTCAAAGGCGTTGGAAAAACCGCCGACAGCGCCATGCTGGTGTATGAACGCTGCAAACGTTACGAAGCCGTAGGTGCCTTCGGTGTTGAAATTGAAGTGGTGCCACCCGAAGTGACGCAAGAAATTGCCAGGCACACCAAGCTGTTCCTCGTCTCCATGGGCGGCGGCAAGGGTGGCGATTGCCAGTATCTGTTTGCCTGCGATGTGTTGGGTTACAACGCCGGGCATGTTCCGCGCCATTCAAAAAAATACGCTGACCTTGCAGCCGAATACGCGAAGCTTCAGGACATCCGCATTGGTGCATTCAAGTCATTCGTTGATGAAGTGCAGTCTGGCGCATGGCCCACGGCAGAATATGTCGTTCATGCGCCGACAGACGAGATGAATAAATTCAAGAAATCAATGTCGCACAACTGACCTATTTACCGTCATTCCCGCGAAGGCGGGAATCCAACTTCAGGCAAACCCAAATGCTGCCAAGTTGGATCCCCGCCTGCGCGGGGATGACGTTAAAAGCAACATACAGAAACAGAGGAGACTTTCACATGATCAGATTTGGCGTCATTGGCGCAGGCCGCATTGGCAAGGTGCATTCGGCCACCATCGCGGCAAACCCGAAAGCGCAGCTGGCATACATTGCCGATGCGATGCCAGCCGCCGCTGAGGAACTTGCCGCCAGGTATGGTGCCAAGGTTGCGTCGGTTGACGAGATCATGAAATCCAAGGATGTGGATGCCGTGTTGATCGGCTCGCCCACCGGCTTTCACGCCGAACAAATTCAGGCCGCCTCCAACAATGGCAAAGCCATCATGTGCGAAAAACCTGTATCGCTTGCCGTTGAAGCCATTCACGAAACTTTGAAGGTGGTGGAAAAAAACAAATCCACCCTGATGATCGGTTTCAACCGCCGCTTTGACCCGAACTTTGCCGAACTGGAAAAGCGCATCCGATCCGGTGCGGTTGGCGATATCGAAATCGTCACCGTCATTTCACGCGACCCGAACCCGCCCCCACCCTCTTACGTCAAAGGTTCCGGCGGCTTGTTCCGCGACATGATGATCCACGACTTCGACATGGCCCGCTTCCTGATGGGTGAAGAATTTGTCGTTGTGCAAGCGCTGGGTTCATCGCTGGTTGACAAGGGCATCGGCGAAGCAGGCGACGTTGATACGGCAGCCGTTCAAATGCAAACCAAATCCGGCCGCATCGCCGTCATCACCAACTCACGCCGCGCTACCTATGGCTATGATCAACGCATGGAAGTGCATGGTTCCAAGGGCATGCTGACGGCTGCCAACGTGCACAACACAACGGTTCAATTGCACAACGCCGAAGGCACCCAAGCCGACCCGGTGCAGAACTTCTTCCTCGAACGTTATTTCCAAGCCTACACCAACGAACTCAACACTTTCATCAAAGCCGTCGAAACCGGCAACCGCAATCCCAAGCCATCGGGCTTTGATGGTTTGCAAGCGGGCATTCTTGCTGATGCCGCAACGGTGTCGTGGCAAACCGGCAAACCTGTGAAGGTCGGCTAAAACAAATGGGAAGCATTCCTGATGGAAAGCTCCCCACTTTACAAACTGGCAACCCGGGTACGCAGTACCCAATCCCGGATCATCCCATTGACACTTCCCCGCTCGAGGGCAACGCATGTCATGACCACAGCATAACCAGCGATGGTTTCGAAACCGTTTCCAATTGAAAATCCAGATAAAATAATGGGTTAATGGCAAGTTACCCGACTGTTCCGGCGCGATGCATTTTGTTTGTCAAAGTGTGATGAAAAGGGTTGCGTTTCCCCCCAAGGCCTCATACATAGCGCTCAGCGTTAAGCATCATTGACGCGGGATGGAGCAGCCCGGTAGCTCGTCAGGCTCATAACCTGAAGGTCGTCAGTTCAAATCTGGCTCCCGCAACCAAAATCCTCAAGCTGGATCAATAGCTTACTCAACGCCCCGCCTGGCTCTCGCCAGCGGGGCTTTTGCTTGTGTCCGCACTGTGTCCGTTTTTCGGGCAATTCAGAGACACGAGGGCCTACTCGTCAGAACGCAGGCGGATCGGCGTAGAGCGCGGCACGATTTTGCAACTTGGACTCACCCGGAAAAAGTGAAGGGACTTTCTGCCAAACTCTTTGCTTCGACGACGCAATGGCAGCTTCCACGACTTTCTGGATTTCACAGGCTTCGCGGAAGTCGGGGCCGGATTTTACGCCTTTGCCGATGGCACCAAGGAACTCGGCCATTTCAATTGTCTTCAGATCATTGAAGCCCAATTGATGGCCGCCTGCGACACAGAAGCCACCGTAAGGCGGGTGTTGCGGTCCTGCTTCAATGCGGGTGAAGCCTGCATGGCGCGAGTCAGTTCCAGCCTTGTAGTACAAGAGTTCGTTCAGCCGTTCCTGCGTGAACACGAGGCTGCCCTTTTCGCCGGTGAGTTCAAAACCCAGTTGCATCTTGCGGCCGGTTTGAATCCAGTTGGCTTCAAGGGTGCCACCGCAACCGCGCCCGAAATTGACAAGGATGCGGGCCACATCATCGACGAGCACAGGCTTTATCTCGGATGCACCTCGCGCCACCGGGCGCTGCTTGATGACGGTGCGCACATCTGCACTCACCTCGGTAATATCACCCAACAGGAAGCGCGCCATGCCGATGATGTGCGATCCCAAGTCAGCGATCACGCCGGGGCCGCCTGAGGGATCAATGCGCCACGTCCAAGGGCTGGCAGGATCGTGCATGTAGTCTTCGGCGTGAATGCCGCGAAAGCCGGTGATCTCACCCAGTTCGCCAGCTTCCACCATTTGCCGCGCCAGCTTCAGCAGCGGATTTTTGATGTAGTTGAAGCCGACTTGCGTGTTTACACCCTTGGCTTCTGCGGCCTTCAGCATCTCCAGTGAGTCAGTCAAAGTTGGCGAAAGTGGTTTTTCACAATGCACATGCTTGCCAGCGGCGATGGCAGCAAGTGCCATTTCCTTGTGCATGGAGTTCGGCGTGGTGATCGACACGACTTGAATGGCCGGATTGGCGATCAGCGCTTTCCAATCTCCTGTTGAGGATTCAAAGCCATATTGATGGGCCGCTTTTGCAGCTGCATCTGCATTCATGTCAGCCACGGCCACAAGGCGTGGCGTTGGAATATCAGGAAATGCCGACAATGCCATGCGATAGGCAATCGCATGCGTCTTGCCCATGAAGCCCGTGCCGATGAGTCCGATGCCGAGAGTCTTGGTCATAGTGGTTCCTGTTACACGCCCACGCGCTGCTTCGAACGTACGTCTGCTTGATACTTCTGCTGTTCCTGTACCACCGGGCGATCTGATACCTGCGGCACACCCACATCCCACAGCGCATCTCCCGGCGTCCAAGTGTAAGCATCCGAGACGACTGAGATCACTGTTGTGCGGTCATTGCTCTTCGCCCAATCCATCGCCAGTTCCAGTTCTGCAAGGCTTGAGACCTTGCGAGCAAAAGCACCCATCGATTCCGCATGCTTCACAAAATCGACGCTGAAAGCCGGAATGGCGGTTTTGCAATCCTTCAAGAGATTGTTAAAGCCCGGCGTGCCTTTGAACTGTTGCAAGCGGCTGATCACGGCATAGCCGCCGTTGTCGCAAACGATGACGATCATCTTGTGACCCGTCAGCACCGTTGAATAGATGTCGGAGTTCATCAGCATGTATGAGCCATCGCCCACCATGACGATCACATCACGCGTCGGGTCGGCCATGGCAGCACCCCAGCCGCCTGCAATTTCGTAGCCCATGCAGGAAAAACCAAATTCGAGGTCATAGGAATTGGTGGTCTTGCAACGCCAGTTTTTCATGGTCTCGCCAGGAAGTCCGCCGGCAGCTGTGAGCATGTAATCACGAGGTGCTGCTTTGGCATTCACCACGCCCACAACCTGCGCATACGTTGGCACTGGCGCATTGGTGGGTTTTTGATAGCCGTCAAGCGCCGCATTCCATTCGGCCATCAGGCTCTTGGCTTTTTTGGTCCAGGCCGCATCGACTTTCCAGCCCTTAAGTGAGTCTGCCATTTCTTCGACAGTGGCTTTCGCATCACCGACAACAGCAAGGGCACGATGTTTGGTGGCATCCCAGCGAGCCGCATTGATGGAGATGAATTTGGCCTCGTGGTTGAACAGCGTCCAGGAGCCCGTTGTGAAATCCATCAGGCGGGTACCGATGGCAACGATTACATCTGCTTCCGCTCCCAGCGCGTTGGCAGAGGTTGAACCGACAATGCCGATAGGCCCTGCATAGGCCGGGTGATCGTGTGGAACGGTGCTCTTGCCGGCGATGGTTTCAGTGATGGGAATGCCATGCTCCAAGGCAAACTTCGCCACCACTTCCTCCGCACCCGAATAACGCGTGCCACCGCCCGCAATGATGAGGGGGCGCTTGGCGGCTTTTAAAAGTGCGATGGCTTCGGCAATGCGGCGTTTGTCGGGGCGTGCACGGGGAATTTCATGGACAGTTTTTTCGAAGAACTTTGTCGGATAATCGCAAGCCTGTTCCTGAATGTCCTGTGGCAGGGCAATGAAAGCTGGTCCACAATCTGCAGGGTCCAACATCACAGCCACAGCTTGCGGCAATGACGAGATGATTTGTTCAGGGTGGACGATGCGGTCCCAATAACGCGTCACGGCCTTGAAGGCGTCATTCACGTTGATGGTTGGATTGCCGAAGTGTTCGACCTGCTGCATCACGGGATCAGGACGGCGGTTAATGAAGGTGTCACCGGAAAGAATCAGGATGGGCAAGCGGTTGGCATGGGCTACACCAGCGGCTGTGACCATGTTGGTGGCGCCGGGGCCGATGGAAGAAGTCGCCACCATGATCTGGCGGCGGCGCTTGGCCTTGGCAAAGGCAATGGCCGCCAGCGCCATGGATTGTTCATTCTGGCCGCGCCACGTGGGGAAAGTGTCTTTTACCGCCTCCAGGGCCTCCGACAAGCAGGTGACGTTTCCATGTCCAAATATCCCGAAAATACCGGGAAACAATGGTACTTCCTCACCGTCCAAGATGGTGTACTGGTTCATCAAATAGCGCACCAAAGCCTGCGCCATCGTCAAACGAATTGTAGACATGACAAACACTCCTGATTTTGAAATTCGAAATTCCTATTGCAAGTTCAGTATATTCGCAAGTAAAATTGCGTAGATGCAACGAAGCCCTATCTGGCTTTTTTTGATTTGGCCATGGCCTCAAAGCGCACCGATTTGTCTCTTGCGATTTCAGTCACACTTGGAATGCGAACTTCATCCGCACTTTTTGAATGCAGCTTGGCTGCCGTTGCGGTTGCAATGGTTTGCACCAGGCACATGGGTGCTGCGAGTGAACGCGAGAAAGTGTATTCCTCTTCCGGCACTGTAAACAGCACGTCGGCCCCTTTGGCCAAGGGCGACAACTGGCTATCTGTAATGGCCAAGACGGGAACATTGGCCTTGACGGCCTGTTCTGCAATCGCGACAACTTCTTTTGCATAATGGCGGAAAGCAATCGCGACAAGAATATCGCCTTTTACCATCGTCATGGCAATTTCCTGGGACAGGCCACCTGAAGAATCCATGAAAATGACTTTACGCTGCAGCATGGTCATCAGGTAGCGCATCAGCTCGGCGATCGGTTCCGAACGAAGCTGGCCCACCACATAGATGCACGTTGCCGAAGCACAAAGTTCTGCGGCTTTTTGCAAATCCTGCTCGGACACTGACTCAAGCAGCCCTTGAAGTGATGCAATGTCGCGTACCACCATGTTGCGTAAAAAGCCCACATTGCCATGGGTGGCATTGCGGCTGATTTCAGCATCCAGCACGCTGACCCGTTCGCGAAAACCGGGTGCTGCCGTGGCAAGCCTTGTTTGAAAAACGCCCTGCAGTTCCTTGAAGCCGGAGTAGCCCATATTCTGCGCAAAGCGCACGAGGGTTGAGGGATGAACCTTGGTTTTTGCGGCAATGGAATTGATTGATTCCAGCGCGATGACATTAGGGTTCTGGGTGAAAAATCGGGCCACCTGCTTATAGCCATCAGACAGCTTCTCATAGTTTGCCGTGATCAGGTTGATGGCACCTTCATAATGTGAAGGCACTGCATTTTTGACGGCACGACTTTCCTTTTTCATTTTCAGTTTCACCGTTCCCTCGTTTTCCCACGTCTTACACGACCACCAAGAATTTGCACAAGGCGCAGGCAACACGTGGGGAAAAGCGAGATGGATTCACATTTGAAGTGCAACAGTAGTTTTGAGAAGATCCCAGCTGGGTTCTTCTCAAAACTACCGGGGCTACTTCTATGCCGCGTCGCGCATGGCACCTGGGCCAGGTATTGCGTTTTTTGGGCATTTGCCTGCGATGATCATGCCCAGCACATCGTCATGTGACACGTCGCTGGTGCTGGCCGTGCCGACGACTTTGCCGTTTTTCATCACAACCAATCGATCAGCCAGATCAAACACGTCATGCAAATCATGGCTGATCAGGAAAATGCCGATGCCCTCGGCTTTCAGCTGCTTGATGAGTTCAGCAACTTGCGCCGATTCCTGAACACCAAGATTAGCCGTCGGCTCGTCCATGATCAAAATGCGGGCGTTGAAGTGAATGGCGCGGGCAATGGCAACCGATTGTCGCTGACCGCCCGAGAGTTTTGAAACCGGTTCCTTGAAACGCCGGAAATTCGGGTTTAAGCGGTGCATGACTTTCCGGCATTCGGCTTCCATGGCCACGTCGTCCAAGGTACCAAAGGAGGTTTTCAATTCGCGGCCCAGATACAGGTTCGCAGCCGCATCCACATTGTCGGCCAACGCAAGGGTTTGATAAATCGTTTCGATACCTTGGGCCTTGGCGTCGCGCGGATTGTTGATGGCGACTTCACCACCATTGACAAAAATTTGACCTGCATCACGCTTGTATGCGCCAGACAGCACTTTGATCAGCGTGGATTTGCCTGCACCATTGTGGCCCAACAGTCCCACAACCTCGCCCGGAAACAAATCAATCGAGGCATGATCAACGGCTTTGATGCCGCCAAACGCAATTGAGATGTCTTTCATTTCAATCAATGGCGTTCCGCGCACTTTCACGTCGCCATGAGGTTCACGCCCTTCAACCGCCAGTGGCGTGTCGTGGGTTTCAATCGGCTTTGCCGACTTCTTCGAGGCTGCCGGTGTTGTGGATTTTTTTGCCATGATTGCCTCTTGTTACTTCACACGACGGGAATACATCTGATCAAGATAAACGGCGAGCACAAGCACGACGCCCACGACGATATTCTGGAATGCTGCGGGCAAGTTCAACAGTGACATGCCGGAGATGATGGACTGCATCAGCAGTGCACCCAGCATGGCGCCGTAAATGGTGCCCACACCGCCCGCCAGCGACGTGCCGCCAATCACGGTTGCAGCGATGACATATAGTTCATTGAGGCCGCCCAAGGCATTGGTCGCTGCATTCAAACGTGCTGACGATACAATCGATGAGATGCCCACCAGCAGGCCCATCAACGCGAAGATCTTGACCGTCAGCCATTTGGTATTGACACCGGCAAGCTCGGCGGCTTCCGGATTGCCGCCCGTGGCATAGACATAGCGGCCAAACTGTGTGCGGGTTGCGAGGAAAGTCATGGTGAGCCCGACAAAGAGTGCGACAATCACAGGCACAGAATAGCCTGTATAGTAAATCAAGCCATCGGTGCAGCGCACCACTTGGTCCCCTGCCAGGCAAATTGCACTGCCATCCTTGTTTTCAACACCGGGCGGAATAGTCACGCCATTTGCTTTGGCGTAGTTCTCGATAAGCTTGAAGGGCCATGGATAGGAGTTCATGACGTTGGTGACGCCCAGCACAACGGCGCTACCCAACATAGCCAGAAAAACTTCGGCCCAGACGGGGCGCATGGGGAAGTTGAAGCGTTGACGTTGTCTGCGGCCGTTGACGATGGCGAAAATGATCGCGGCGCAGACAATGAGTGCAATGGTCCAGCTCCAGAAGGGCCCGAGCCAACTGATGGGAATGCCGCCACCAAAGATTTCGTAGGTCTTGTCCATCGGAGCGACTGTTTCACCCTTGGCGAGGTAAAAGGCGAGGCCGCTGTAGGCGAGAAGTCCTCCGAGAGTGACGATGAAAGCCGGGATTTTGAGGTAAGCCGTCAACCAGCCATTCAATGCGCCCACAGCTGCACCAACAGCGATCATGAACACGACAGCGATGGGCCAAATGGCAGGATGGCCGACGCCGAGAATCGGCACGAGTTCGAAAACCTGCAATACGGCACCCGCAACAGCCACGAGGCTCAACATGGAACCGATGGAAAGATCGAGTTGCCGCATAACGATCAGCAGCACCATGCCGGTGGACATGATGGCGATGGAGGAGGTTTGCACCAGCAGCGTCCAGAGATTGCGCGGCGTGAGGAAGGAGCCACCGAGCAGCCCGCCAAAATTGCCGCGCATGATGCCGCTGGCAATATCAAAGGCAATCCAGATCAACAGCAAAGCCGCCACCATTCCCAGAAGCCGCTCATCGATCTCAGTCGCACGGAAAAACCGCTTGACGGTCCCTTCGTTTTGCAATGCTGGGCTTTGGCTTGATGGCGTAATGTCCGACATGGTGTTCTCCGCAGAATCCGGCTTCTACTTAAAGAAAAACCGCACCACTTTTGCAAGGGGCGCGGTTTCAAGTTGTATCAGTTAACCGAAATTAGCAACCCGTTGCCATCCCAGCGGCCACGCCTGCGCAGGCTTGGTCTTTGGTGATGTGGCCTGCATCAATGGCGACATTGATGTTGGCTTTTGTGATTGGCGTTGGTGCGAGGAGGATGGAGTTCATTTCAACACCCTTCTTGCCGCCACTGAATTTGGCAACACCAGCGATCTTGTCGATGGCTGTGCCATCGGCCAAGGCATTTGCAGCTTCAGCAGCCACTTTGCCCAAGTCCTTGGCGTTCTTCCAAACCGAAACCGTTTGTGTTCCAAGCGCCACGCGGTTGATTGCAGTCAAATCGCCGTCCTGGCCACCGACTGGAATGCCAGACATGCCTTGGGCAGTCAAAGCAGCAACCACGCCTGAGGCCATGCCGTCGTTTTCGGACAATACAGCGTCAACCTTGTTGCCGGTTGAGGTCAGGCATTGCTCCATGTTCTTCTGGGCATTGTCTGGCTTCCAGCCGTCGGTGAAGGTTTCGCAGACGTTCTTGATCTTGCCGCTGTCGAGACCTTCCTTCAGCACTTCCATCATGCCCTGGAACAAGAATGTGGCGTTTGGATCGCCCTTGTCGCCCTTGATAAAGGCATAGTTGCCTTCCGGCTTGGCTTTTTGCACTTCTTGCGCAATGATGCGGCCTACACCTACGTTATCGAAGGTGATGTAAAGTGCGTTTGGATCTTCAAACTGCACGTCATAGGCAATCGACTTGATGCCAGCATCGCTGAGCGCCTTGATCGACGGCAGAATTGCATCCGAGTCAAATGCAACAACCAGTACAACGTCTGGCTTTTGGGCAATCAGACCTTCAATGTCAGCAGCTTGCTTCTGGGCCGAGCCTTGAGCGTCGGTTGAAATGTAGGTGTTACCAGCGGCTTCTACGGCAGCTTTGATGGCGGCTTCGTCGGTCTTCCAGCGCTCTTCCTGGAAGGTCTTCCAAGAAACGGCAATGGTTTTGCCGGCCGCCAATGTCATGGTCGACATTGCCGTGGTCAGCAACGCGCCAGCAGCGGCTGCGAGGATGAGTTTTTTCATAAGTCCTTACTCCCATTAGGTTTTCGTTTTTACAAAGTGAACGATTGGCACATGCAGACTGACAAGCAAACTGCATTGCTGGTGGTTGTATGAGCAATAAGAATTGCATGTCAATTGGTTTGAGGTGAAATGAAAGCAAAAAAGTGGCCGCGCATGGGCAATTGCCGACGCGGCCTTCTTCACACCTGCTTTGGGAGTATGAAGCGTAAAGAAACAGTAGCGTCGCGTCGGAAGTGATCCAATTCCAGGAAGGCGAAATTGATAAACTCCGAGGCCTGGCTTGTAATTATAATTGCTATTTTAACGTTTAAGCAATTACATTTGCGGAAATGCCTGCACCCACTCTGGCAACACTGTCTCGCAACCCGCTCCGCAGATTTTCCGATTGTTGCATGCCCGCTCTAAATTGACCGGCGGTCACGTTCGTTTTCAGATTTGACAAATCCGTATGCGCCACCATCAGGATCAAATTTGTTCCAACCGCCGTTGCGATAGGCGGCACCTTGTTCCTCGGGATTGAGCGGCGCATATTTGCCCAGAATGGATTGTACAATGGCAATGTTGTGGTCCTGCGTGTGCACCGACACCAAAGTGCCACCGCGGCGTACCGCTTCTGAATAGATGTGGGCGTTGTCTTCTGTGACGCCTGCGCCGATCAGTGAACCCACAATACCGCCTGTTGCGCCGCCGGCAACAGCGCCCAACGCCGTGGTTGCCAGCCAACCTGCGGCCACAACGGGTCCCAATCCAGGAATCGCCAAAAGTCCAAGCCCTGTCAGCAGGCCTGCGGTACCACCGACGACCGCACCCAAACCTGCACCGGGACCAGCTTCGGTCTCCTGATCATCATCATCGTAATCTTGACTGGCCTCCTGGTTGGCCAAAACGCTCATATCCGCCATAGGAATACCAGCAGTCTCCAAATCAGCAACTGCGCTGCGCGCCTTGTCATAGGTATCATAAACTTTTGTGATCGTTTGCATGAGGTTTATCCTTTGAGTGGTTTCTGTTTTCAAGTTCATTGCGCGACAAC
>JANONM010000020.1:0-6941 GCA_031420855.1 Hyphomicrobiales bacterium | reverse complement strand
GAGGGAATCAGGCCCAGGAGTTTATAGGTGTAGCCCTCGACAAAAAACCTGATGGGGCGCGGGTTGTCATAGTCAGGCCCGATGAGCGGCTGGTAGGTGACGGGATCGAGTTCGGTACTCTCTTTGTTGGCAAAGGTCATGGGCCTCAGCGAGAAGCCATTTATTGAGAAGAAGCTCATGGCATCCGGTGGTGCGTAAGACACGAAGGGAGTCTTTGGCTCAACCGGTGCCACGAAATCTGCGAACACTGCCGTCAACAACAGCAGCGACACCAGAATGAGCCCAATCATGCCCGTCACCGAACGGCGCAATTTGCGCCAGACCAGCGTGGCATAACTTTCATTTTTGGCAAAGCGCTGGGATGGTGGGGCCGCATCCAGATAATCTGCGGTTTCCTGTTTCACGAAGGGGGCGAAGAGATCAGCACTCATGCGTTGTCTCCCAGCCGCACGCGCGGATCCATCCAGGCCAGCAGCAGATCGGCGATGATATTGCCGACGATCAACGTGGCCCCAAGGATCAACATAAGTGTTGCAGTCACCAACACATCACCACGCCCCATGGAACCGACAATCGCTGGACCAATCGTCGGCAGTGAGAAGATGATGGCGACCTCAATTTCGCCTGTCAACATGTAGGGCAGCACAACGCCCTGATAGGCGATGAGCGGATGCAAGGCATTTGGCACCGCGTGTTTCAGAATTACAGCACTTTCGCTCATGCCTTTGGCGCGTGCGGTTTCAACATATTGGGCGTTCAGCGTGTCGAGCAGATTGGCCCGCATCACCCGCATGTTGTAGGCAAGGCCGCCGATGGTGGCGATCATGATTACTGGCCAGATGTGTTTGAGCAAATCCCAGAACTTGGCAAATGACATGGGCTGGCCGCCGTATTGGGTGGAATAGAATGAGCCCAATTCCTGCACATTGAATTTAAAGGCCATGAAATAAAGAATGATCAGCGCCATCAGGAAGCGCGGAATGGTCATGCCAAGGAAAGTGAAAATCGACAGTATCGTATCGACCCAGGAATATTGCCGTGTGGCTGCAAGAATGCCCAAGCTGATGCCGAACAATGACGCGAGGAAGTGGCAGACCAGGGCGATGCCAAGGGTTGCCGGCAAGCGTTGCCAGACCACTTCTGACACAGGGCGATTGTAAAAATAGCTATGGCCAAAATCGCCAACGAAGAAGCCACCAATCCAGCGGAAATATTGCAGCACGAGGGGATCATTTAAATTGTGTTCAACGCGAAACGCTTCCGCCGCTGCCCGCGCCACTTCCTGAGAGGCATTGTTATAGAGCAACATGCCCTCAATATAATCCGCATAGTCACCGGGCGGCGCCTGGATGATGGCATAGGTCAGCACGCTCATCACGAAGAGAACGGGAATGGCCGAGAGAATGCGGATGGTGAGGAAGCGGAGCATTTGCAGTCTTTGCGTGGAAAGAAAGGGACCTCATCCGGCGCGTTGCGCCACCTTCTCCACAAAAGTGGAGAAGGGACAATTGGCGGCACTGCAGCCTGTCCCTTCTCCATCGCAGATGGAGAAGGTGCCCCGAAGGGGCGGATGAGGTCCCTACACTTCGTTACTTCATCACACCCTTGCCGCCTGGAACATCAGCCAGGGTGTTGGGATAGACTTCGTAATTGGCTTGCTTGTCCTTTGGCACATACACCCGTTCACGGATGATGTTGTCTTCGGCCCAGTTGTACATGAAGATCGGAGCGCCTGGCGCGATATTGGCAAAGCGCTTGTTCATGATGAGAGCACCCGGATACTGGGTCAGACCAGCCCAATAGACGTTCTCGGTGGCGATCTTCTGGTAGTCCTTCATCAGGGCAATGCGTTCAGCCGGATCTTTTGATCCCTTGAACTTGTTGACGATGTCCACCAACTGCTTTTCAAAGTCGAGGAGATCAACCTCACCTTTGCCGTCTGCTGTTTGATGGAATTGGTTGGTGGATGGGCCAACCGGAGCCAGACGTGTGGTCTCCTGAACCACGGTTACCAGTTCCGTGCCGGTGCGCCAGACATGCCAATCAAACTTGCCTGCCTTGCGGGCATTTTCGCGGTCGTTGCCAGCCATCAGGTTGGGAATGACGCGCAGACCTGCCTGTTCAGCCATGGCCACAACACCTTCGACAAGGGTTTTGTCGGAGGCATAGTCGGTGTTGCCAAGCAAGGTGATTTCCACATCCTTGCCGCCGTCAGGGAAGTTCAGAACGCCGTTGCCATCGGTGTCCTTCAGGCCAGCCAGGGCGAACTCGGCTTTTGCGGCTTCAACATCAAAAGGATAGTAAACTGTCGAAGCTTTGTCGTAATAACTGGTATCCGAATAGATACCACCGGGATAAATGGCGGTGAACGGACCTTTCACCAGCGACTCACCCAAACGCTGACGATCCAGCAGGGACGTAACGCCCTTGCGGAAGTTCAGGTTGCGGTTGAGTTTGCGGATGGCTTTGGAGCGGTCATCAGGTTCGCCCCAGGCATTGTCGCTCAGGTTGAAGTGCAACACATAACCGATGGTGCGCTGGCCAAATTCCAGGCGGGCAGGTGAAGCAGGATCAGCGGCTTTCTTGAGGGCTTCGACATAGTTTTCGGCTTGCTCAAGGTTGGAGAAGTCGCCTGTGCCTGCAACAGCTTGCACGTCACGGTCGCCCCAGGTGGAAAGGCGGTAGTGCATTTCGTTGAGGTAGGGCAATTGCTGGCCGGTTTCGTCGACTTTCCAATAATAGGGATTGCGGCGCAGAATGACGATGTCATCGGGGCGATGCTCGACTACAACCCAGGCACCCAGTGTTGGCATGCCCAAGTAAGAAGGCCCAAAAGCGTTCTTGTATTGCTCGTAGGTGTTCTTCGAGTTTTTCGGATGCTGTGGTGCGAGGATATGCGAAGGACCAGGGCAGAAATTCATATAGGCCATCGAATAGAGAACTTGCGTCGGGAAGGCCGTGGTGAAGGTCCACTTGATGGTATAGGCGTCAACTTTTTCAAGCTTCGAGCCAGCGCCAAAGGTTTCCTGGGTTTCGCCACCGAGTGGATTTACTTCAGGGTCGAGAATGTTCATTTCCCAGTGGTACATGATATCATCGGCATCAAAGGCATCGCCGTCCGACCATTTGGCCCCTTCGATCAACTTCATCGTCAGCGACATGCCGTCTGCCGACCATTCCCATGATTTGGCAACGTTGGGCAGCGGGGCCAATTCTTCGGCTTTTACCTGGAACAAGGGTCCGGTGCGGGTCAGGCATTCCTGCAAACCAATGTCGATGCCGCCCCAGCCTTGCGACTGGCCAGCCCAATAGTTCCAACCCTCAGGACGACCGCCGATGACGTGGCGCATCACATCGCCATAAACGCCAATGCCGTCTTTCATGTTGCCGGTTTTGTAAACCAGCGGTTCCTTCGGCAAGCGGTCTTTGACGGCAGGCAATTTGCCAGCGTCGACCAGTGCCTTCACAAAGTCTGGCTCGCTATAAGATGGCAATGCCTTGTATTCTTGAATGTCGTTGATGCCGACAAAGGTCACTTTGCCTTGGGCATCAAAACTTGGGGCATCGGGCACAGCCGTCATCATGGCGTCAGACCAAACGGCTGTCGCACTTACCCCCAGCGCCAACAAACTGGCAGCCATCAGGTTCATTTTTTTCATCATTTTCCTCCCGGGATTCCATTGTTCGATTTTTTCATGGAGCAGCCGCCTGCCATCCTTGCAGCAAAGCGGTGACATCTAGAGGATTCACCAATTGACGACTTGCGGCAATAGTGAATCCGCCCTAAGAATTCCGGATTCTTAAGATCGGCATGATTGTTAATCGATGGCCATGACCAAGCGGCGACTTGCTGCATCGGAAAGCACAAACATTCAAATTGACGGGCTGGAAAAAGGCCCGCCAACGAGGCCACGATCGAAGGTATTTGGCCGCTTTGGCATGCGCATCTTCAAACCCATGACCATGGCACAGACCCATACCCATGGCCATGTGGAGATCAATCACGCGCGCAATGCCAAACTCAACTATCTGGTTGACGGCGAAAAGATCACCATAGAGGCAAATACAACCGTGGTTTTTTGGGCGAACGTGCCGCATCAACTCGTGTCGGTTGAAGCAACGTCAAACGCCACACCGGAACTTTGCAACATCTATCTGCCGCTTGATGTCTTTTTGTTCTTGCCACATGTCCACGATTTGCAACTGCAAATCCTCGCGGGGGCAATGGTGGTTTTGCCCGGTTCGGGATTTGACTGGCAGCAAATGCGCCGCTGGTATGGAGAATATCGTTCACATGACAGTGACTGGATCGACATAGTCATTGCCGAAATCAACATGCTGTTCCGGCGGGCAACACTTTTGCCATTCGACTATCTGCGCAACCCCTGGCAGGCAGGGGATAGTCCGGCCCGCCAGAATGGCAAACAGGTACAGCATGTGGTGATGATGTTGCGGTTTATCCTGGAAAACATTGACGGGCCGCTGGCCACTGCAGATTTCAGCAGGGTCACCGGCTTGCATGCCAACTACGCGTTGCAGCTGTTTTCCCGCACCATGCAGGTTTCGCCCAAGCAGTTTATCATCCGCATGCGGTTGCTCAGGGCCCGCAGTCTGGTGCTGGCTACCAAGCAACCGATTTCCACCATTGCCCTGGACTGTGGCTTTGCTTCAAGCAGCCAGTTCTATGAACATTTCACTCGAATTTACGGGACGACCCCCAACAAGTTGCGGGCGGCGACATAAGCTACCCCACCAGTTCCGGTGGCGGGGCTTTGGCTCCGGTCATGAAGGCCACGGCGTCGGACATGGTGAAATCCTTGGAGCGGATGGTGCAGAGCCTGGACCCCAGGCGGTGGATATGAATGCGGTCACAGACCTCAAACACGTGGGGCATGTTGTGGGAAATCAGAATGATCGGCATGCCGCGCTTTTTCACGTCGCGGATGAGTTCCAGCACGCGGCGCGATTCTTTCACGCCCAATGCCGCCGTCGGCTCGTCCATGATGACAACCTTGGAACCGAACGCAGCAGCCCGGGCCACGGCGACACCCTGGCGCTGGCCACCGGAAAGTGTTTCAACAGCCTGGTCAATGTTCTGGATGGTCATCAGACCCAGTTCGGACAGTTTCTCGCGGGCGAATTTGCGCATGGCGTTGCGGTCCATCAGGCGGAAAAACCGGCCGAGGGGGCCAGACGATGTGATCTCGCGTCCCAGAAACATGTTTTCGGCGATGGACAAGGCGGGTGACAGTGCGAGATTTTGGTAAACCGTTTCAATGCCAGCCGCACGACCGTCTTGGGGCGAACGGAAATGCACGGGCTGTCCGTCGAGCCTGATCTCGCCGTGATCAGGCATGACGGCACCGCAGAGCGCCTTGATCAGCGTAGACTTTCCGGCCCCGTTGTCGCCGATCACACCAAGGATTTCGCCCGGGTAGAGATCGAAATCGGCGTGGTTGAGGGCGACCACATTGCCGTATTTTTTCGTAAGCCCCCGGGCTTGCAGGATGGGTTGCTGTTGTGGTGTTGCCACAGGCTTTGGAGCCGCAACAGCCTGAACGCTGACTCTGGCTTTCACAGGCTTGCGGGCCGCAGGTTTCGTCACCGTTTTCTTTGCTGGTTTCTTTGCTGGTTTTTTGGCCATGATTTTGAACCCTATTGCGATGCGCGGCGGAGCCACTGGTCGATGGCAACAGCACCGATCAGAAGACAGCCCATGGCAAACCATTGCCAGTAACTTTCAACACCGACGAGTGCCAACCCTGTGAAAAAAACACCAACGATCATGGCACCCAGAACCGAGCCGGCAATGGAGGCGCGCCCGCCAAACAGAGACGTGCCACCAATCACCACAGCGGTGATGGAATCCAGATTGACAGTTTCAAAAGCGATTGGAGACATGGAGCCGACGCGGCCAATGGCCACCCAAGCCCCGAAGCCGCAGATGAGGCCCGCCAGCGCGTAAACCGAAATCAGCGTCCGGTCTATTTGCACACCCGAGAGCATGGCGGCATCGGGATCATCACCAACGGCGGTGACATGGCGGCCCCAGGCCGTGCGGTTCAGCATGTACCAGACAATCACAGCAAGAACGATCAGCGCAAATGAACCATAGATGAAATTGGCGCTGCCGATGTTGAAGGCCGTGCCGAAAAACAGCAGTTCAGGCGCTTTTTCGTTGAGCGCTGCCGGCCGCACGGATTCCGATCCCGTGTACCAAAAGTTCAGTGCCCTGAAAGCATAGTATGTGCCAAGTGTCACGATCAACGGCGGAATGCGGGCTTTGGTGACGAGAACACCGTTGATGGCGCCCATGGCCGTGCCAAAAGCAAGTGCGATGGGGATGGCGAGATAATAGGGAACATCGTTCAGCGTGGTGAGCCTGCCCATGATCATGGCGCAGATGACGAGAATGACACCTACTGAAAGGTCAATGCCTGCCGTCAGAATGACCAGGGTTTGCGCGATGGCGATGATGCCCACCACCGTCACCTGCTTCAGGATCAGTGACAGCGTGCTTGCCGTGAGAAAATTGTTTGGGACGATGAAGGTTGCGATGAAGCCGAACACCAGCACACTGGCGATCAGGATGATCGCCGGAATGGCTGTCGGATTGGTGCGCAGAAACCCGCGGGCTTTTTGCAGGTAAGTTTCGTGTTCAAGATCAAAACTGGCGACGTTCCTGTCGGCTTCAGCCAGCTTGGCTTCGAAATCAGAAATGGTTTTGGTCGGCGTGGCGGTATCGCTCATGTCGCTCTTCAAGCCCCAGTTTGTCGTTTCCCACTTCGGTTGCGGACTTCTTGGTTCCGCATATACGAAGGGCGACGTTACCGCCGCCCTTCGCATAGTTCCAGAGTGGAGAAGGACTTACGCCCCCGCCTCCTCCACCCCAGTCAGTTGCTTAGCCCCAGCAGAGCTCGGTGCCCTTGGTGGTGTCGAGT
>JANONM010000019.1:0-4766 GCA_031420855.1 Hyphomicrobiales bacterium | reverse complement strand
TTCCGATGGCGAAATGGTGTGACGCAAGCTCCAACACCCCACCCCCGGCCCCTCCCCGCTGTACACCCGCGAAGAGCGGGTAGGGGTGAAAAAAGGGAAGAGCGGGTTGGAGTGAAATTCTTCACCCCTCCCCAATCTTTGGGGAGGGGCCGGGGGTGGGGTGTTTCAGCGGGCAAGGCTGTCAGTCGTTCTGCGCTGTACTTCGCCACGCTTGGCGCGAGGAAGAAGTTTAATTCGGCACAAGCAAGAGGCTTTTGAGGCCAACCCGGTAGTCCGGGTACTTAAAGCGATAGCCCAGTTCCACCTTCACGCGATCATTACGCACCCGTTTTGAATCGGCATAAAAGCTGCGGGCCATGGGCGAAAGCTGGGCATCGGCAAAGGCGATGGCGGGTGGAATGGCGATCCCCAGAAGTTCCGCCCCATAGGCAATCACATCCTGCGGGGGTGCCGGATCATCATCGGCCACATTGTAAACCCGGCCCGGATTTGGCAGGTCAATCGACGCCCGCAAAATGCCGACAATATCGTCGACATGAATGCGGCTGAAAATCTGCCCTTCCCGGATGATGCGCCGGGCTTTGCCTGACTTCAAACTTTCCAGTGCATTGCGGCCCGGTCCATAGATCCCAGCAAGCCGAAACACGTGCAGCGGCAGTCCCGCCTGTTCATGCAATTCTTGCCAACCCGCTTCTGCCGCCACCCGGCGGTGGCCCCGTTCGGTGTTGGGTGACAGCGGCGTAGCTTCATCCACCCATGCCCCAGCATGATCACCATAAACGCCAGTTGTGGAAAGATAGCCCACCCATTGCAACTGCCGTGCCTTGGCCTCCAACTCCGCGCCAAATGACCGGAGCACCGGATCACCAGCCTCATCCGGCGGCACCGATGACAGAAGATGCGTCACATCACCAGGCAAACTTTCCAGCTTGTCATAACGGATGGCCTGAAAGCCCATGGCTTCAACCTCAGCCACGCCTTCATCGCTGCGACTGGTTCCAGTGATCTTCCATTGCCTGCGGTCGAGTTGCGAAGCCAAAGTGGAAGCTGAAAATCCAAATCCAAAACACAAGAGGTGGCGGGGTTCATTCATGGGCATCGTCCCATTCTGCCATTACAGCAGCGTCGGTTTCGGAACTCTGCCGTAGCTTTCGGGAATTTCTAAATTCTGTTGCATCAGCAAGTCGCGCCAGTGCCCAGATGGCCATGGCCCGCACCAGCGGTGATGCATCATCAAGCAACTTTTTCACAACTGGCAGAAGTGAAATGTCACCGCTGTTGCCTGCCGCAATCAGGCAATTGCGGATGAAGCGATTGCGTCCCGTGCGTTTGATCGGAGAGGCCGTAAAAAATTTGCGAAACCCCGCATCATCAAGCTGCAACAAGTCACGCAACGGTGGGGCAAGCAGATCATCCCGCGCCGCCAATTTCATTTCGCTTGATATGGCGGCAAACTTGTTCCACGGACACACCGCAAGGCAATCATCGCAGCCATAGATGCGGTTACCCATGGGGCCGCGAAATTCCCTGTCAATGTGTCCCTGATGTTCAATCGTCAGATATGAAATGCAGCGCCGCGCATCGAGTTGAAACGGGGCTGGAAAAGCCTTGGTCGGGCAAATGTCGAGGCACGCCCGACATGTTCCACAATGATCAGTTTCCGCCGCATCGACAGGCAACTCAGCGGTCGTCAATATGGTGCCGATAAAAAACCACGAGCCCAATTCCTGCGACACCAGATTGGTATGTTTGCCCTGCCATCCCAATCCGGCCTGTTGGGCAATCGGCTTTTCCATCAGGGGTGCCGTATCGACAAAGACTTTGACCTCGGCACCGGATTTGTGGCGAAGCCAGCTGGCCAGCCGTTTCAATTTGCCTTTGAACAAAACATGATAGTCCCGGTTCAAGGCATATTGCGCGATCAATCCGGTGTGCGTTGATTCAATGCGGTCAAAATGCTCCAGCCCTTGGCCATAGGTTTGAGCCAGCACAATTGCCGTGCGCGCTGCTGGCCACAAGTTTGCGGGATTTGCCCGCTGATCTTTCCGATCTTCAAACCAGTCCATGTCGCCATGGCGGGAAGCTGCCACAAACTGCTGCAAGCGTTGACCCGGTTCGGGGGGCAATGCGGCACGGGTGATTTTCAATCCCGTCAGACCTTCAGCAAGGGCCCGTTGTTGCAGCTTGTCCCGGAGACTTGCGGCAGACTCAGAAATCGAGGTCGGCATAGTGGGCGGAGGGGGCAACCCCGGCAATCGTGTCGGCCAGCAAGGCCCTGAAAGCCGGACGCGATTTGATGCGCTGATACCAGGTCTGCGCCACCGGATGATCAGCCCACGGAATATCTCCGAGGTAATCGATGGCTGAGAGATGGGCGGCGGCGGCCAGATCGGCAAGTGATAGATCATCTCCTGCCAGCCAAGTCCGTTGTTCCGAAAGGGCCGAGATATAGTCAAGGTGACCGCGCATCAGCTGCAATCCCTTGCGCACCCTCCCCATGGCAGGGGCACCTGACCCGTTGGCCGACGCCACAAAGCGCCGGATGACTTTTTCGGTCAGCACAGGCTCGGTCACTTCCGTGTAAAATTTCACATCGAACCAGCCGACAAGTCGGCGCACTTCGGCCCGGGCAATGGCTGATCCCGGTATCAGCGGCTTGGCGGCGCCAATGGTTTCCTCAAGATATTCCGAAATCGCATCAATGCCCGAAACCGCAACGCCACTGTCTTCGACATAAACCGGGCTCAAGCCGGCTGGATTGAGCGCTGTCAATTGCGCCGATGGATGCCAGGGCCGCTCCTCGGCAAGCCGCACCTCAACACCATATTCGGCAAGGGCAAGACGCAAGCGGCGTCCGTGGGGATCGAGGGTAAAGTGATGCAGTTTGGGCATGGGTCCAATTCAAATCGTCATTTCAAGGGAAACACTGCCGCCATTGCTCCCACAAGTTGGCCCATATAAGACGTGGGCGAATCAATTCGCAAGCCGAATCAACTGCTTTTTGACGTCACGAATGACCGGGGTGCCATGTTTCTCGAACAAATCATCGTCCTCGCCCTGATTCAGGGCGTTACCGAATTCCTGCCGATTTCATCTTCTGGCCATTTGATTTTGGTGCCGGCCCTGACCGGATGGCCCGATCAAGGCGTCCTCACCGACATGGTCACCAATGTGGGTTCACTGCTTGCTGTCATCATCTATTTCTGGCGCGATGTCGTCTCGATGTTTCGCGGGCTGCTTGATGCAGCCCAGCGTCGCACCACCTACAATTCAAACCTCTTGCTCAATGTGGCAATCGGCACAATCCCCATCATACTCGTGGGGATTGTCATGAAACTCACCCATTTGGACGACCATATCCGCAGCGCCACACTGGTGGCGGTCAATGCCATTGTCTTTGGCATCTTGCTCTATATTGCCGATGCCTTTGGCTTGCTGCGCAACACGGTGCGCGACCTCAACTGGAAATCAGCGCTGATGATCGGCGGGGCCCAAGCGCTTTCACTTTCACCGGGAACCAGCCGATCCGGCATCACCATGACAGCGGGCCGTGCCTTGGGAATGGTGCGGCCTGAAGCCGCGCGCTTTTCATTCCTGCTCTCCATACCCGCCAATGCCGCCGCTTCCATTCTGATTATCGGCGATGCCTTGAAATCGGGGGTAACACTTTCAGGTCCCGTCATCCTCACGGGTGTGCTGACATTCTTCATTGCGCTTGGCACGATTTCCTTTCTCATGCGGTTGCTGCGCAGCATGAGTTTTCTGCCCTTCGTGATCTACCGGGTCATATTGGGCGGCGCACTTTTAGGCCTGATTTACTCTGGCGTGCCACTGGCAGCGGTGAACTGACCTTCCTTGCGGAAGCGATAGAGATAGGTCGGCACGATGCTGCGGAATGACCGGGGCGTGATGCCAAGGCCCTCAAGATCAAGCCGGGAGGCCTTTGCAGCAGGGCTCACCACATTGTCGGTTTTCAGCAAGGCCACCTGATTCGCCGTTAGGGGTTTGCCCGGCAAATAACCCAAGATTGTTCCCATCAGCGCGGCAATGGGCCATGGCACAGGCACCAGCAAACGCTTGCGCCTGGTGGTTTCCAGAACGAACTTTGTCAATTCTTCCATGGTGGCAGTTTCATCGCCACCCAGTTCATAGATCTTGCCGGAAGCCTCGCCCCTGTCGACCAGCACGGCCACGGCTTCGGCCACATCGCCCACAAACACCGGCTGATACCTGGTATGGCCACCACCAAACAACGGCAGGGCCGGGGCGAAACGCGCCATGCCAGCCAGCTTGTTGAAGAAGCGGTCATCAGGACCAAAGACAATCGATGGACGCACTATAATGGCACCGGGAAAGGCCTTGGCGGAAGCCACTTCGCCTTTGGCCTTGAAGCGGGCAGCTTCGCTCTCCGCATTGGCACCAGCCCCCATGCCGGATACCATGATGAAAACCCCGGCGTTTGCGGCCCGTGCCGCTTTGGCCACAGCCTCGGCTCCAAAATTCAATATGGCATCAAAACTTTGTGCGCCTGAGGCATGGTCAATGCCTGTGGCATTGATGACGGCATAGGCCCCGTCGCAGGCCGCAGCAATTGACTCTGGGAAACGCAAATTAGCCTGCACCGGCATGATTTGACCCGGCGATCCCAAAGGCTGCACATGGCCCGCCAGATCAGGCCGCCGACACGCCACCCGAATGCGATAGCCGCGCTTTGCCAGATTGCGCACCACATGACGTCCGATAAAGCCCGAACCCCCAACGACGGT
>JANONM010000018.1:0-2928 GCA_031420855.1 Hyphomicrobiales bacterium | reverse complement strand
TGGAGTTTGATGGCTTGGCGGTAGCGCGGGTTGCGTTGGGTGGTGAAGTCAAAGAGGTTGGCAAGTGTTTCATCAATCAAGATGTTAAACGGCACCAGCAGGTCGTTGTTGGTCGCGGCCAACAAGGCTTCGTGAAAATTTACGTCGGCTTCAACCATTTCAGCGAGGGATTTGGCCCGGTTCATGTCATCCAGTGCCGTCACAAGCTGATCAATCTGCTGGGTTGTGCGCTTTCGTGCAGCAAGTTCGGCAATACCAGGCTCGACGATGCGGCGAAATTCCTGGGTGGAGATCAGAAAGGCCTTGCGATCGGTGGCACTGCGGTGCCAGGCCAAGACATCCCGGTCCAACAGGTTCCAGCGCAGGCGTGGTTCCACGCGCGATCCCACTTTGGGTTTCGAAACAATAAGGCCTTTCGCTGAAAGCGATTTGATGGCTTCGCGGACGGCGGTGCGACTGACGCTGTAAATTTTGCCCCATTCCGCCTCATTGGGCAGCAGGGTGCCCGGCGCAAACTCGCCGCCCAAAATGCGCTCGCCAATGCCCCTTGCAATCTTGCTGTGCAACTTGCCTGAGCGGAGCGTCTTGGCAGTTTTAATTATCATACATATTCTCTTGAACGAACCAAATTGACACCTTATGAGTGGCGCCCACGGCAGCACAAGCCCCGCCCTGTTGGTGGAGTGGCCTGCCGTGACAAGGGAGGACTACACGTGATCAATCGCAGATATTTCATGGCAACCACAATTGCCGCCGCCGTTGCCGCCACTTCGAGCCTGGCATTGGCTGAAGGCAAGGGCCTGGTTGGTATTTCAATGCCGACAAAATCTTCGACCCGCTGGATTTCAGATGGCGAATCCATGGTGAAGGAATTCACCGGCATGGGCTATGAAACCGATCTTCAATTTGCTGAAGATGACATTCCAAACCAGTTGGCCCAGATCGAAAACATGGTCACCAAGGGTGCCAAGGTCCTGATCATTGCCGCCATTGATGGCACGACACTTTCGGACATCCTGAAAAAAGCCCACGAAGCTGGCGCAAAGGTGTTTGCCTATGACCGCCTGATCAGCAAGACTGGTGATGTTGACTACTATACCACCTTCGACAATTTCGGCGTTGGTGTGTTGCAAGCCAACTCGCTGGTCAAGGGTTTGAAAGAACGCTTTGCCTCGGTGAAGCCTTGGAATGTTGAACTGTTTGGCGGTTCGCCAGACGACACCAATGCATTCTACTTCTATGATGGTGCCATGTCAGTGCTGAAGCCCTTGATCGATGCTGGCGACATCAAGATTGTTTCCGGCCAGATGGGCATGGAAACAGTTGGCACGCTGCGTTGGGATGGTGCGGTTGCACAAGCCCGCATGGACAACCTGTTGTCGGCCAACTACACATCAGCCAAAGTGCATGGTGTTCTGGCCCCTTACGATGGCTTGTCACGCGGCATCATTTCCTCGCTGAAAGGTGTCGGTTATGTGCCAGGTCCTGAAATGCCCATCGTCACCGGACAGGATGCCGAAGTGGCATCGGTCAAAGGCATGATGGCTGGCGAACAATATTCAACCGTGTTCAAGGACACGCGCGAACTCGCCAAAGTCACCGCCAAAATGGTTGATGCCGTGTTGCAAGGCAAGGAACCCGAAATCAACGACACCAAGACCTACAACAATGGTGTGAAGATTGTGCCTTCGTATCTGCTGACACCGCATGATGTGGGTTCAGGCGACATTGAAAAGATGCTGGTTGGCTCAGGCTACATCAAGGCTGAAGATTTGAAGTAAACGCGACGCGGTGCCCTGCCCTTTTTCGGGAGGGTGTCTTTTATGGCCGAAGGGACCTCATCCGGCCTTCGGCCACCTTCTCCAACTTCGTTGGAGAAGGGACAGGCGGTTGATAGTTGTCCCTTCTCCACGTCTTCGTGGAGAAGGTGGCGCAACGCGCCGGATGAGGTCCCTTTGGTGGCACATGCTCGATAAAATCCAACCCATCCTCGAAATGCGTTCCATCACCAAAACCTTTCCGGGCGTGAAAGCCCTGACGGAAGTGAACCTTTCCGTCATGCCCGGCGAAATCCATGGCGTTGTGGGTGAAAATGGGGCTGGCAAATCCACGCTGATGAAAGTCCTGTCCGGGGTTTATCCGGCGGGTACCTATGACGGCTCCATCCATTACGAAGGAGCCGAAAGACACTTTAAAAAAATCTCTGACTCCGAAAACATCGGCATCATCATCATCCACCAGGAACTGGCACTGGTGCCCCTGCTCTCCATCGCCGAGAATATTTTTCTGGGCCACGAGATTGCAAAAAATGGCGTGATCAACTGGTTTGAAGCCTTCCGTCGGACGAAAGAATTATTGGCCAAGGTGGGGCTGAGCGAACACCCCAAGTCGCTGATCACCAATATTGGAACCGGCAAACAGCAGTTGGTAGAAATCGCCAAGGCGCTGAACAAAAAAGTCAAGCTGCTGATCCTGGATGAGCCGACTTCCAGCCTGAATGAAAAAGATTCCAATGCCTTGCTTGAACTGTTGCGCGGCTTCAAGGCGCAAGGCATTTCATCCATTCTGATTACCCACAAATTGAATGAAGTGTTGAAGGTTGCTGATCGCATCACGGTGATCCGCGATGGCCGGACCATCGATACGATGGATGTGCATACGGGTGAGGTCAACGAGGACCGCATCATCAAAGCCATGGTGGGACGGGAATTGTCGGAGCGCTATCCGCCACGCGTGCCCAATATCGGTGACACTCTGCTCGAAGTCAAAAACTGGAGCGTCTATCATCCGCTGCATGCGGATCGTCAGGTGATCAAAGGAGTTGATTTGAATGTCCGCGCTGGCGAAGTGGTGGGCATTGCAGGTCTGATGGGGGCGGGACGAACCGAGTTTGCCATGTCGCTGTTTGGCAGGGCCTTTGGCAAGCGC
>JANONM010000017.1:0-2987 GCA_031420855.1 Hyphomicrobiales bacterium | reverse complement strand
GGTGGGGGCATTCGTGCTCATCAATGTGACTTGATCTTTCGATGCCGTGCAGCTTAGAGCATTCTCACAATCATCATGGCAGACAACTCACTCATCATCGGCATTGATACGGGCGGCACCTATACGGATGCGGTTGTTATTGATCGTGGCCAACAGCGCATTCTGGCATCAGCCAAAGCCTTGACAACGAAAGGTGATCTTTCAGTTGGCGTGGGTGAGGCCATGGCAAAGGCGGTGGGGCAGCTTGGACCTGATCTTGATGTATCGCGTATTGGTCTGGTGAGTGTATCGACCACGCTGGCAACCAATGCCGTTGTCGAGGGCCACGGCAGCAGTGTGGCGGTTATCCTGATTGGCTTTGATGACAAGATGGTGGTTCGGACCGGCATTGCAACAGCTTTTGCCGACTTGCCGATTTTGCGGGTGGCCGGTGGACATGACCACAATGGCGAGCAGGCGCAAACATTGGATGAAGTAGCATTGCGTGAAGGCATTGCGGCGCTGAAAGGCAAAGTCGGGGCGTTTGCCATTGCCAGTACATTTGCTGTGCGCAACAATGCACATGAAATCAGGGCTCGCGATTTGGTGGCGGAATTGACGGGATTGCCGGTTACATTATCCAGTGAACTTTCAAGCTCCCTTGATGCGCCGCGCCGGGCCTTGACGGCGGTGCTGAATGCCAGACTCATCGCGCATATCTCAAGGTTGATCGCAGCTGTGCTGCGGGCCATGGCGAATTTGAAATTCGTCTGTCCGCTGATGATCATGAAGGGTGATGGCACGCTGGCGCTGGCTGAAAGCGTGGCGATGCGGCCCATTGAAACCGTGCTGTCCGGCCCTGCGGCAAGTCTGGTGGGAGCCAAATGGCTTTCGGGGCTTGATGATTTCATCATGTCGGACATGGGCGGCACGACAACTGATGTGGGCTTTTTGCACAACGGCAGGCCGCAGGTTGCAGCCGAAGGTGCTGAGGTTGGTGGTTGGCGCACCATGGTCAAGGCCATTGACGTTCGTACCATCGGGCTGGGCGGCGATAGTGAAGTTTCCGTTGGTCTCAACGGCAAGCTGGATATCGGGCCGCAGCGGGCCGTGCCGATTTCGCTGATCGCAGCGCGGCATCCGGAAGTGCTGGGGTTGTTGAAGGCTGATCTGGCGGAGACCGAAGGCGGATCGCTGCTCGGAAAATTTTTGGTGCTGCCGTTTGGCCGGGACGACGGGACGGTGCCGGAAGGGTTGAGTTCGCGTGAAAGTGACATGCTGGCGATGATTGGTGAAATGCCAACGGCTTTGCGCCGGGTGGCGGTTTCCAGCGCTGCACAACGGGTGGTTTCGGCATTGCGCAAAAAAGGCCTGGTGCAGCTTTGTGCTTTCACGCCCTCTGATGCGGCCCATGCTCTGGACTTGCAGAACAACTGGAACAGGGAAGCCGCTGTGCTCAGTGCCCAATTGATGGTGCGCTTTCGCACCATGAAGATGCCGGGAACAGAAGCAACTGCGGCATTCTGCCATGAGGTATGGAGTGAGACTGTTGCGAAATCCTGCCGGATCATTTTGCAAACGGCATTGGGTGATATCAAGGACAGTGACGAACTGGTGAATGCTGTATGCGAGGGCCGCGGGCGGGTTGGACGCGTGAAGCTTTCCTTGTCGCCGGATGTTCCTGTTGTGGCGGTGGGTGGACCGGTTCCGGTTTACTACAGGGAAGTTGGCAGGCGGCTGGCGGCGGAAGTGGTGTTTGCAGCCTATTGCGATGTTGCCAACGCCGTGGGGGCGGCCTCGGCAGTGGTCGCAGAACGTGTTGTGGTGACCATCGAAGGCGATGGCAATGGCGCGTTCCGCGTTCACGGGGCAGGGCGGGCGGAGGTTTTTGGCAGTGGCCATTTGGCATTGGTTCATGCCAGGGACCTGGCACAAAAAATCGCGCTGGAAAATGCGGTGAAACGTGGTGCGGTTGCGCCGAAAGTTACTGTTGATGTGGTGCTCAACCTGATGCCGGCGGCAACCGATGAAAATGGCCTTCTGACGGCCACGGTGACGGCAGAAGCTGTAGGCCGTCCGGCAGGCTGAGGCTTCAGTTTTGGTTAACCATGTTCAAATCCTTCCCGGATTATTATGGTAAACAGCGCAATTGAATTGTCTGCTGCAAGCTTGCGTTAACCCCAGGGGGGATACTCTCGGAAATCTATCGGGAGAGTTATTCAGTCATGAACGCGCACAGCTTTACAGGTTGGGATGATTTAGGGGCAAAGTCTTCGGGCTGGCGCATTGAAAAAGCCGAGGCCGCCAAGCAGCCGTCGGCGGCGTTTTTCCCTGACCAGCAGGGCGGGGTTTATGAAAAGCTTTTGGCCAGCCTGCCAATTGCCTTGCATTGCATGGATGGCTCGGGCCGTTTGACGGCTGCCAACAAGGCTTGGTGCAGCATGCTGGGCTATGCCTTGCATGAAGTGCTGGGCCGTTCTTTCAGTGAATTCCTGCCGCCGGAATCGCGCACCCATCTTGTAACAAACATCTATCCCAAATATCTGGTGAGCGGCAGTTGCCAGGATGAAGAATTGTTGCTGATCCGCCGCGATGGTTCATACGCCACAGCACTTGTGACGATGACTGCCTATCGCGGTGACAAGGGACGCCTCGACCGTTCGGTGTGCATGTTCGAAGACATTTCGGAACGCAAGATTGCAGCGCTTGCCACCAACCACAGCGACCAACGTTTCCGCGCCGCCTTTGCTGCCAGCGTGCATGGCATGGCGGTTGTATCGCCGACGGGGCAAATCGAATTTGCCAATGAAGCCTTCAAGGTTTTTCTCGACCGCAGAGATGTTGAAACGGCGACCTATGGCTTTGATGAACTGCTGCACAAGGATGACCGGGGACAATTCCTCAATGGTCTTCGCCAACTGCTTTCCGGTGAATCGCAGACCTTCCAGATGGAACTCCGCTATGCCAACCGGGATGGCAAGGTTGTGCATGGTGCAACGTCAGTCGCC
>JANONM010000016.1:0-3067 GCA_031420855.1 Hyphomicrobiales bacterium | reverse complement strand
GTGGCCCCCTCAGCCCACGCCTCGTGCAATTGCTGATGCAGCGCTTGCGCAGCGCCTTGAACCTGCCCGACACTGCAACCCCCCATGCCTTGCGCCACAGTTTTGCCTCGCATCTCCTCGGCAACGGGGCTGATCTCAGGGTCATCCAGGATTTGCTCGGCCATGCCAGCTTGTCGTCGACGCAAATCTACACGGAAGTGAACCGCGCCCATCTCCTCGAACAATATCGCAAGGCTTACGCCACGTGATGGCTTTACGGTTGCGTTCCGAGTTTCTATTCTCATTCCATGCCTTTTCGCTTTACCAGATTTATCGATGGCTCAAAACCACGACCGACCACGGGAGTTTAGGAATTCTGCTTGCGTGCGACGGGGCAGTCACTGCATTGGATATGGCTTTCGGTCAGGACGGCACGCGTGCTGTCGATGCCCGCATCACCAGCCTGGTCTCGATGACTTTCTTCTGGATCGCACCGGGTTCGAGAACAATGCGGGCCGCCATGCGGCCTTTTTCAGTTCCCATGCTGTCAATTGTAGTCAGCGGCGGATTGCAGAGTGCGGCTTCCGGAATGTCGTTGTATCCGACAACTGACAAATCCCTCGGCACCACCAGACCCCGAAGCCAGGCCTCCTCAATCACCCGGATGCCTTGCATTGCCGACATCGAGAGTATCGCGGTGGCACCGGGGGCATGATCGAGTATCATTCGTGCGGCATCGCGCTCCCAGGGATGGGCCTGAACCATCGGCACATCATCGATGGAAATCCCCTCCTCAGCCAGGGCATCGCCATAGCCTCGCAGTTTTTCCTGATCGATTTCCATGCCCACATCTTCGGGTCTACGGGGCCGTCCCGGCGGATGAAAATGCGGCGGTCCAAATTCCCGCAGGAAGGAAACAATGCCGAAACGGCGATGCCCGAGGTCGAGGAGATGGCGCACCGCCGCATGGCAGCCAGCCCGCGCATTGACCCGAACCGAGTTGACATCGGGGCCGGGATCGGCGTCCAGCACCACATAGGGCAAGCGACGCAACCTCGCCGATTCAATTTCCGCCAGTTGGTCGAAACGGCTGAATATAAAACTGTCGACCAAGGCAGATTGAACCCCGCCACTGCCTTTTTTGTCGGGGATGATCAGGACGCTGGCACCAACTTCGTCGCACACTTCGCTGATCCCCAGGAGCTGCTGGAAGAATACCGGATTCTTGAGAGAATCGGCAATTCCCCAGGTCCCCGGGGGGATGATGCCGACGGCATGGACCTTGCCTGCCCGCAGCAACCTGCCGCGGGGATCGGGGCCGGAATATCCAAGCGAACTGGCAACAGCTCTGACCTTTTCAATGACTTCGGCCCGAACCCGCGATGGATGGCTGAAAACATTTGATACGGTGCTGCGCGAAACGTCTGCCGCGCGGGCGACGTGGAGCAGAGTTGCATTCGATGTCTTTTGGGTCATGAAACCGCTGCTATCGCATTTTTTGGATCGATCCAAGTTTTTTCTTGACAGCTCGACAATTTGCTGATTATTGTATTTTGGATCGATCCAATTCAGTTTAAAGGAGGATGAAATGACCACTTCCCAAAACGCCGAACCGATCCTCGACGTCGCCCAACTGGCCCACGTGGAACTGCTGACGCCGAACCTTGAAGCCACAAGCCGCTTCTTCACGGACTTGCTGGGCATGCAGAAAACCGAACGCCGCGGACAGTCGGTCTATCTCCGGGGTTATGAGGAGCAATATCACCACTCCCTCAAACTCACCGCAGCTGATCACGCCGGTCTTGGCCATGTGGCCTGGCGCACCCGCAGCCCGCAGGCCCTCACGCGCCGGGTTGCCGCCATCGAAAAAGCTGGTCTTGGCCGTGGCTGGAATGATGGCGATGCCGGACATGGGCGTGCCTATCGGTTTGCCACGCCCGGCGGCCACGCCATGGAACTCCTGTGGGACATTGATTATGTTGAAACGCCCGCCGGTCAGGAGACCAGGCTGCGCAACCGTCCGCAACGGCGTCCATCTCTGGGCATCCCTGTGCGTCGCATTGATCATCTGAATTTGATGACCCAGGACACGGAAGCGAACCGCGATTTTCTGGTTGATGTCCTGGGCTTTGCCGAGCGTGAACGCGTGGTGGCCGAGACGGGCGGCCCCACCATCGCGAGTTTTCTCAGCGTCACCAACTTGTCCCATGACATTGGGCTGGTCCCCGAACCGACCGCGCAGCGTGGACGCTTCCACCACGTCTGCTTCCACTACACTTCGGCACAGCATCTTTTTGACCTTGCCGAACTGGCGACCGAGGCGGGTATCGCCATTGAACATGGTCCCGGTCGCCATGGCATTGGCGGGGCAGCCTTCCTCTATCTCATGGAACCCGGCGGCCATCGCATCGAACTTATGGGCGATCCCGGCTATATGGTCTTTGATCCCGCATGGCGAACGGTGGAGTGGAAGGCCTCGGAAATTGCTCATGCCGTATCCTGGGGATGCCCGCCCGTGCCGGATTCATTCTGGAACTATGCAACACCAGACGCAGCGCCATCGGCAGCCGTTGCCGCCTGAAACAGTCCACCCTCAACCCCAATGCCAATGTCAACATAGGAGACGATCATGAACAAAGGCAGCTACAGAATAGCAAAGGATGTTCCAGTTGTCGCTCTGCCCTTTGGCAGTCTCATCCCACTCATCAATCCCGCAGCGACCGGCGGCAAGCAGCTCACCATCATTGATGCCACGCTGAATGTCGGCGAAGGCCACAATTTTCACAAACATCCTGAACAGGATGAAGTGATTTATGTGCTCGACGGCAAGGTCGAACAATGGATCGATGGGGACAAGCAAATTCTCGCCCCCGGCGATGCCGCTTTCATTCCTGCCAACACCGTGCATGGTTCATTCACGGTTGGCGACAGGCAGTCGCGCCTGCTTGCCATTTTCGGACCTTGCGTTGGCGACGGCTTCATCTCGGTGGAAGTGGCAAGCGAAGCACCGTGGAACAGCATGCGATAGAGGGCCTCAGCCGTTCCGTTTCCGCGCCGCCAGTGTGCGCAACCTCAGCGCATTCAGGCG
>JANONM010000015.1:0-1749 GCA_031420855.1 Hyphomicrobiales bacterium | reverse complement strand
GCTAACGCGCGAACAAGTGAAAGCGGTGTATCCGTTCCTGAATTTCGACAACGCCCGTTTTCCGATCAAGGGCGCATTGACGCAAAAGCGCGGTGGTACGGTTCGGCATGATGCCGTGGCATGGGGTTATGCCAGAGGGGCAGACACGCGCGGTGTTGATCTCATTCAAAATTGCGAAGTGACAGGCTTCAAAATCGAGAATGGTCGTGCTTGCTGCGTTGAAACAACGCGCGGATACATGGGGGCCAAAAAAATTGGCGTTGCGGTTGCGGGCTCCTCATCAAAGGTCATGGCCCATGCCGGCATGCGCCTGCCGATCGAAAGCCATGTGTTGCAGGCTTTCGTATCCGAAGGCTTGAAGCCCCTGATTGATGGGGTGATGACATTTGGTGCAGGGCACTTCTATGTCAGTCAAACGGACAAGGGCGGACTGGTGTTTGGTGGCGATATTGATGGCTATAACTCCTATGCCCAGCGCGGCAATTTACCAGTGATTGAAGATGTCGCCGAAGGTGGCATGGCCCTTATGCCAATGATCGGTCGCGCACGCTTGCTGCGCACGTGGGGTGGCATCATGGACATGTCGATGGACGGTTCTCCCATCATCGACAAGACACACATTGAAGGGCTCTATTTCAATGGCGGATGGTGCTATGGCGGCTTCAAGGCCACGCCTGCCAGTGGCTGGTGCTTTGCGCATCTGCTTGCCAAAGACGAACCCCATAAAACTGCCACGGCCTATCGCTTTGATCGCTTCCTCAAAGGTTTGATGATTGACGAAAAGGGCATGGGCGCAACGCCGAATTTGCATTGAGAAAAGCATGATCATCAATCACCCCCTTCTCGGCCCGCGTGATGCACAAGAGTTCATCTATCTGGGCGATGAAAAGCTGATGGCGCGGCCTGACGGTCTGGCACCTGATGCCATCAAGTTGTTTCATGACTATCTTTATCTGCGTGACAATCCGGCGGGCGAACACCGCGAACTTTGGTATCACGAGCAGGGCGACCGAAGCTGGCTGGTTGTCACCCGTAACACAGTAACCCACGCGATTTCCAAAGTTGAGTTGGCCCGCAATGTGGCGCGTTCCATGGGGCGATCCAAATGAGCCAGATCAATCGCATTGCTGGCGGCCTGATCGACCGCAGCAAGACGCTTCGATTTACATTTGATGGCAAGTCTTATGACGGCCACCCCGGTGACACGCTGGCTTCAGCCCTGCTGGCCAATGGCGTGCGGTTGATGGGTCGCAGCTTCAAGTATCATCGCCCGCGCGGGCCGCTTTCGGCTGGCTCGGAAGAACCCAATGCCTTGGTGGAATTGCGCACTGGTGCCCGCCAGGAACCAAATACCCGCGCCACCGTGGCTGAGTTGTTTGATGGACTTCACGCCAACAGCCAAAACCGCTGGCCGTCACTGGCGTTTGACGTGATGTCGATCAATGATCGCTTGTCGAATTTTCTGGTGGCGGGTTTTTACTACAAAACCTTCATGTGGCCCGCAGCATTCTGGGAGAAGATTTACGAACCTATCATTCGCCGGGCGGCGGGTTTGGGGTCGATGTCCAGATTGGAAGACCCCGACAATTATGACAAGGGCTTCCGGCATTGTGATGTGTTGATCATTGGTGCAGGCCCTGCAGGACTCATGGCAGCGTTGACAGCCGGACGGGCCGGGTCGCGGGTTATTCTGGCTGACGAGGATTTCCGCTTTGGTGGACGCCTGAATGCCGAGACCCATGACGTAGG
>JANONM010000014.1:0-13683 GCA_031420855.1 Hyphomicrobiales bacterium | reverse complement strand
ATCGCCATCGCCTTGCGCTGGGCGGCATCGGTGTTGGCCTTGGCAAAATGCGTGCCGGTGACCAGCAGGGCCTTGGCGGAGAGAACAAAGGCCTCATCGACATCATCGACAGTGAGCGCACTGTCAGCACAATTGTCGCGGTAGAAAATCAGCGGAAAGGTCTTGTCGTTTTCGACGGCGAGCAGGACGAGGGCGGTGAGGCGTTGCTTGTCGGTGGTGACACCTTGGGTGGAGACACCCTCGCGTGCCAGTTGCTCAAGCACAAAGCGGCCCATCTGCTCGTCGCCAACCCTTGTGATCAATCCGGTTTTCAGGCCAAGCCGCGACGTGCCAATGGCGATGTTGGTGGGTGAACCGCCGACAGATTTGGCAAATGAAGTTATGTCTTCCAGCCGTGAGCCGATTTGTTGGCCATACAGGTCGACAGAACAGCGGCCCATGGTAATCACATCAAGTACGGTCAATTTGGCCTCCAGAAGATCTCTGATGATTGAAACAACAATTCCATTTTTAAGTCAATATGGAATAACCATTCCAAACTAGATCTTGCGGCGTTCGGCCACTGCAATGGTGAGGGTCATGGCAAGTGCCAGCGTGGCGGCCATGGAGCGAAAGCCCTCGAAATTCGCTTCCTGGATTTCAAACCAGATGGGTGTTGCCGCCGCAAGGGGTGAAAAGGGTGAATCGGTGATGGCCACAATGGGGACGTTGCGTGCGGCGGCATTTTGGGTGAGGGCCACGGTTTCCGATGCATAGGGGGTGAAGCTGATCGCCATCAAGCAGTCTTTATCACTGGCAAAACTCACGTCTTCGGCAGCCAATCCGCCGATGGCCGCCACCAGATTGTTGCGAATGCCGAGTTTTCCAAAAGCATAGGACATATAGGATGTGATGGGAAATGACCGCCTTAGCCCCACGAGATAGATGGTTTCGGCTTTGGCCAGCATGGCGACGGCCCGTTCCAGTTCAGCAGGATCAAGCTTTTGGCGTAGCGACTCAATGGATTTTTCCGAGGCTTCGGCAAAGCCATCAAAAATCAGGGTTGATTTTGTGGCTGACGTGGCGTGCTCGCGCAATTGTTGCAGGCGTTCGTCATAGCTCAAGACATTGTCGCGCAGACGGTGGCGAAACACCTCCTGCAGATCGGAAAAACCCTGATAGCCGATGGCTTGGGCAAACCTGATCAGGGCAGAAGGCTGGACAGCGGCATTCTGGGCAATGCTGGCAACGGTGCCAAAGGCAATTTCATTGGGATTGTGCAGGGCATAGGTGGCAATCTGGGCCAGACGCCGGGGCAATTCCGGCGCACGGCGCAAAATCAGGACTTTCAGATTTTCAAAATCACGGGGTGCTTCGTTTGGCAGCATACTGCCAAAGGAACCACATGTTGGAGCCGACGACAAGTCAAATGGAATAAAAATTCTGTTTGTCGACAACTTGGAACTGCGCTACTCTGAGTGTATTGGGCCTGTTTCACCCAGCAAGGCAGAACGCAGCTTGCGCACCAGGGCAGCCTTGCCTTTGGCATCGGCGGTTTTTTTCAGCTGTTCCTCAATGTCGAGAACGAGGCCATGGAGATCATTGTTCCAGTCGAGCTTGGCCACCGATGTGGGGTCAATGCGCGGTTTGGTTTCTTCGGTGAGCAGGGCGCAGGCGCGTGACGTGATGTCATAGACGTCATCCAGCCTTGGCCTGATGATGCAATCATCTTTGACAATGGTGCCCCGGATTTTTTCCGCGAGGGCCTGTTGCGGTTCTTCTTCACCATGGGTGAGGAACACGGAGCCGGTGATGGGCAAACGTTCGGTCAGCCATTGCACAAGTTCAGGGCCATCGGCATGGCCTGAATAATCATCCAGCCGCTTGATGGTGGCGGCGACCGCAATTTCTTCGCCCATGATCTTGACGTTTTTGGCACCGTCCTCAAGCAAGGAGCCCAAAGAGCCTTTGGCCTGATAACCCACCAGCAGGACCGTTGTGGATTTTTGCCACAGGCGGTTGCGCAAGTGGTGGCGGATGCGGCCAGCCTCCGCCATGCCGGAGGCCGAGATGACGATGTGAAAACCCTTGAAACGGTTGAGCGCCTTGGAATCATCAACGCTTTCGGTTGACTTGACGAGGGGTGAGTTGAAGGCCTTGGCGAGATCAGCCCCGTTTTCCATTTCTGCGGCATGTTTGCGAAAGATTTGCGTGGCCTTGTTGGCCAGCGGCGAGTCGATGAAGATATTGGCCCTGGGGGCCAGGCCGTGGTCCATGACATAGACAATATCGGTGACAACTTCCTGGGTGCGCTCCACGGCGAATGACGGGATGAGAACCACGCCGCCTTTTCCCGCCGCTTCCTTCAACACACCGGCCAGCATTTCACGTCGCAGGGCCGGTTCGCGTTCAAAACGGTCTCTGGTGCCATAGGTCGATTCGCAAATCACATAGTCCCAGCTTGTGGGTGCCTCGGGATCCTGTTCCAGCATCTTGTTGTCGGGGCCAATATCACCTGAAAACAGCAGGCGGATCGGCGGTTGTCCAGGCTCGGTGATTTCGGTTTCGATGGAGGTTGAACCCAACAAGTGGCCGGCATTCCAATAGCGCATGCGGATGCCGGGGGCGGGCTCGAACCAGGTCTCATAGTCGACGGTTTTGATCAGGGCGAGGGCGGCTGTGGCGTCCTCGAGGCCATAGATGGGTTCAACTTCCGGCAAGCCTTTGCGGACATTGCGCTCGTTCAGTTTCTTGACTTCCATTTCCTGGATGAAGCCTGAGTCCGGCAGCATGATGCCGCAGAGGTCTCTGGTGCCCGGTGTTGCAAAAATGGTTTTGCCAAAGCCATGCTTCACCAGCTTTGGCACAAGGCCTGTGTGGTCGATGTGGGCATGGGTGAGGACCAGGGCGGTGATGGATTTGGGGTCATAGGGAAAGGGCCGATAGTTCAATTCCGTCACCGTCCTCGCACCCTGAAACATGCCACAATCCACAAGAACCCTGGCTGTTGATGTTTCAATCATGTAGTTGGAGCCTGTCACGGTGCGGGCGGCGCCATGAAATTTGAGTTTGACGGTCATGATGCTATTCCTTTGGTACGAAGAGGCCGCGGCGCAGAAATTCAGCCCAAGCCTGTTCGGGCGTATCGGCAAATGAAAACAACTCGAGGTCCTTGGGGCTGACAAGCTTTGCGTGCACGAAATTTTCGAAATTGATGGTGCTTTTCCAGAAAGCAGAATCATAAAGCACGACAGGCAGTGGCTTGGTCATTTTTCCGGTTTGCCGCAAGGTCAGCAATTCAAACAATTCGTCCATGGTGCCAAAGCCGCCGGGAAACACCACGAGTGCTGCTGCCCGCATGGCGAAGTGCATTTTGCGCATGGCAAAATAGTGGAACAGGAATGTCAAATCAGGGGTGGAATAGGCGTTGGGTTCCTGCTCCAGGGGCAGGGTGATGTTATAGCCAACGGAAGGGGCTGCCGCATCACAGGCGCCGCGGTTTGCCGCCTCAATAATGCCAGGGCCACCACCCGTGGCGATAACGTTTTGCCGTGGTTTGGTCTTGTGTTTGGCGCCGCCCAGTTCAGAGCACAGCTTGGCGAAGGCCCGCGCCCCTTCATACCAGTTTGAGCCATCATTCTCTTTGACGCGGGCCGAACCAAAGACCACAACGGTTGATTCGACCCCCCAGGCACGCAGATGTTCCTCAGCTTTCTGATATTCCAGCTGAAACCTGATGCCACGGGTGGAATCGCCGAGGATAAAATCCGGATCGGCAGCGGCAAGCCGGTAGGCGGATGCATCTATTTGGGGTTGGTTCGAGGGTTGGTTCGAGGGTTGGTTCGGGGGTTGGGCCGTCACGATTGGTCTTCCGATTAGGGTTGTGTGTTGTCAGCGCCTGGGTTGTAATGTGTGAACGCAATCGGCAATGCAATCAAGTGTGTTGCAACAAGGGAGTATGGTGGAGATGGCCGCAGATTTTGCAAAACGCTTTCAGGTCGGAGGCAAAAGACCCTTCAAGCTCAGTGATATTGATCCCCGGGACACTTGCGGCTTCAAAGACAAGGAAGATTTGAAAGTGCAAACGGCCGAGAATGCCGTTGCCATCGATGCCTTGCAAAACGCCTTGTTTGCCGAGGGCAAGCGTTCGCTGCTTGTCGTGCTGCAAGGCATTGACTGTTCCGGCAAGGATGGCACGGTCAGGGCGGTGTTTAACACCTGCGGGCCGATTGGTGTTTCGATCGCGCCCTTCAAGGCCCCCACGGAAGAAGAACTGGCCCATGACTATTTGTGGCGCGTGCATCATGTGGTGCCAAGGCGCGGCATGATCGGGATTTTCAACCGGTCGCATTATGAAGATGTGCTTGTGGTGAAAGTCAAAGGTTTTGCCCCCCCTGAAGTGATTGAGCGGCGCTATGAGGAAATCAACCAGTTTGAAAAAATCCTGGCGCAAAACGGCACAAAGGTTCTCAAATTCATGTTGCACATCTCCAAGGAAGAACAGGCCGAACGCCTGAAAGACCGGGTGGCAGATCCGGCCAAGCGCTGGAAGTTCAATCCCGGTGACCTTGAAGACCGCAAGCTATGGGATCAATATATGGCGGCGTATGAGGTGGCGCTGAACCGTTGCTCGACTGATCATGCGCCCTGGCATGTCATTCCGGCTGATCGCAACTGGCTGCGCAATGGGGTGATTTCGAAGATCGTCAGGGAAGCGCTGGAAGACATGGCGCCCAAATATCCCGAAGCCAAGGGCTGGGATCCGAAGACGATTGTCATATCTTGAATGGTCGAACCGCCCAAAAGCAGATTCGAATCAAATCATGTGGCTATTTTTACTTTTATGCCGGGATGGGCCTTGGTTTGCAGGTTGATTTCCCCCAAAATCCAGGCAAAACCGTCAAGCCAGATGAATCAATATTTTGTTCGTTGTGTGTTCTGAGTGTTGTGCCAGCAGGAAACGCCTGTCACGTGAATCGTACGAATTGCCATTCCTTGCAACCAGAAAGACATACGTAGGGCACTGATTTTTAACAAAAAATTGGCTGATAGGGTAATTTGTTAACCAATATGGATGATCAGATGGGTTGTATTCAGATCATGAAAAGCAGCCGTCACGTGGCGAAATTCCTGCTTTTTTGCGGCGGCAAATGGAAATTTGGGCGATTGCAGTTTGACTCTGGAAAAAAACTGGGATATCCGGGTTTGGGATCAAAAATTAATCTTACTGAGGAGATGGTTATGAAATTTGTAGGAATGTTGGTGGCGGCTTCTTTAGCGCTTGGTGTATCGGCTCCAGCTTATGCTGCATCCGGAATTGCCAATATTACAACTGCCGAAGGTAAGGTGTTGCTGAATGCTGGCAAAGGCTTCGTGCCCGTGTCTGGCCCTGTTGCCCTGAAGGTTGGCGACAAGGTTTTGCTGGGCAAAGGTGGTTTTGCCACTGTTGCGTTCAAGGATTGTGCGGTGGCGCTGGACAAGCCAACCGTATTTACCGTGACCAAGAATGCTCCCTGCTCCAAGGATCAGCTTGCTGGTCTGGAAGCTGGTGTGTTCGTAACGCCTGTTGCTGATGTGGACTATGTTGCCCCTACCCCATTCCCCTACTGGTTGCTGGCAATCGGTGGCGGTGCTGTGATCATTACGACGATTGTTGTGTTGACGGATGGCAATGGGTCAAGCCCCTAGTACGGGCCGATGCTTGTCAGTCGCTGCTGCTAGTGACTCCGAGTAGTATTGATTTTTTTATGGGCCGTAGGCAAATTGCGTGCGGTCCTTTTTTTTGTCATATTTTCGGATCAAGTCATTGTAGAGATGGCTAGCGATTTGAGAATGGTTTGATGGGCAAACCATGGATTTGCGTACTGGCTGGCTGTTGGTAACGGGTTTTTGGCAGCACCTTGGTTATGCCACTATCCGCTCGTTCGAAACCAGCCTTGACGGCAGGTTACGATTGCCCGTTAGAGTTGGATGGTTGTGACAACTGTGCCCTATGAAATTCCACAAGAGGCCCGCCAAGAAAACCGCATCTGGCCTCTCTGTATGGCGGCCTATCTCGTTTTCTTTATTGTCTGCGGGGGTTTAACGCAGCCAACACTGAAGTTGAAACTGCTGCAATCTGCAGTGGCTTCCGTGGTTTTTTGCTTTGCCATATGGCAGTTGTTTGGGGCTCGGCCCCGCCATGTCGGGCTATTTGCACCAGTGCTGGCAATTTCAACATTACTTCTGGTGCTTCTCCAGCTTCTGCCACTTCCGATGGGGATTTGGAGCCGCTTGCCGGGGCGTGATTTTGTCTTGGAAAGCAATGCCCTGTTGGGTTTGCAAGCTGGTTTTCGCCCATTCACCCTCAGTCCGGAAGGAACGAAGGGGGTTGCAATCGCACTATTGCCCGGTATCGCCGGGTTTTTCGGTGTTTTGGCCATGCAACGACGGCATCTTTACTTCATTGCAATTGCCATTGCTTTTTGCGGTGTATTTGGTGTGCTTTTGGGCTTGGCCCAACGCGGGCAGAGCAGTGAGAGCGTTCTGTTCTATTTCGGCCTTTATGGCTCACCCTCTGCCGTTGGGACGTTTCTCAATCGAAATCACTTCGCCGCCCAGCTCTATAGTTCAATTCCACCTCTCGTCGCAGTGGCCGTAATTCTGTCTCAAAAACTGCGTGTTTCAGGCTGGCTCATTGCAGTACTTACGCTTGCCTATGCGGGAATGATCATTGCCGGACTGGCTGTCGTCGGCTCGCGGGCGGGCATCTTGTTGGCAATGCTCACAGCTCTTTTGACGGCAATCATGGTCATGCATAAACCCAACACCGCGCCGTCTAAAGGTCTGCGAAGTACCGGTGCTGCCTTCAGCGGAATGATTATCGCTTTCCTACTGTTAAGTCAGGTCAGCATGGTCGGCCTGTTGCGGGTTGTCGATACGGATCCCTTGTCGGACTACAGGAGTACCATTGCCGCCGTATCCTGGGAAACGACCAAGAATTTTTTGCCCTTCGGCAGTGGCTTTGGCACATTCGTGCCGGTTTATCAGATGCACGAAAAACCCGCTGACATGATTTCCAGTTATGTCAATCATGCCCATAATGATTGGTTGGAACTTTTGATTGAGGGTGGTTTGCCGGCAGCTGTTCTGCTGGTTTTGTTCGTTGGCTGGTTTCTTTACAGAAGTTTTCGTGTTTGGCGCTACAAGGAAGAAAATGTTGCAGCTATTTTGCAGAGGGCCTGCACAATCAGCATTTTTTGCCTGCTCCTGCATTCCCTGACCGACTACCCTTTGAGAACGCCGGGATTAATGGTGTTTTTTGCCATGTGCTGTGCCGTCCTGGCGATGGATCCTGAAAGTCTGACCGGTAAACGGCTGCGCTCGGGTTCACGACAGTCTGACTCCGAGGCAAGAAACAATCGGAGGGCCAGCTCCAATGTGACTAACCCGGTTCCACGCAGGCCAGACCATTTTGGTTCCCGTCGTCCAGACAATGCCGGAAAAAAATTGCCTTGATCGATCTTCATAGCCATATTCTGCCCGGTGTCGACGATGGTGCACCGGATATTGAAACGTCACTTGCCATGGCCCGCATGGCTGTCGCCGATGGCATCGAGGTGATGGCTTGCACCCCGCATTTCATGCCGGGGCTTTATGACAATGAGTCGCTGGACATCAGGCATCGCATTTCACAACTCAATCAACGTCTCTACGACGAGGGAATTGACCTTTCGCTGGTGGAGGGGTGCGACGCCCACATTCGCCCGGACTTTGTCGATTGCCTTCGGCAGGGGCGGTTGTTGACGCTGCACAATTCCCGCTATGTGTTGTTTGAACCTTCCCATTCCGTGATGCCACGGCGTCTCGACGAATTGCTGTTTAACGTAAGTATGGCAGGCTATGTCCCAATTTTGACACATCCTGAGCGCTTTAAGTGGATTGAGAGCAATTATCAGGTTTTTGTGGATCTCGTGCAGGCTGGGGTTTGGTTGCAAATCACTGCGGGGTCGTTGACGGGCCGTTTTGGCAATCGGGCACAATATTGGGCAAAACGAATGCTCGCTGAAGGTTTGGTCAGTATTTTGGCGACGGATGCGCATAACACGAAATCGCGTCCACCATTGTTGTCTGAAGCTTTCAGTGTCGCCGAGGCTGAAGTTGGATTGGACGAAGCAACCCATCTTGTAGTAACGAGACCGGGATGCATACTTGAAAACCAGCCGGTTGAGCAAACGCCACCATTGCTGACCGGATCAAGTTCGGAGCCGAAAAAAACTGGTTTGTGGCAGCGTCTCTTTGGGGGGTAGGAATTTGCAAGTTTTACAAGCTTTGGCGCGCGTAATGGCCGTGATGATGGCAAGCCTGATGCTGGCTGGCTGTCCGGGAAAATCGTCATTGAATGGCAGCCAGGCGGACTCCGGGGTTTTCACCAGTACGGGAGAATCCAATGCCATCGGTGGTCCAGCAGCAGCCAATGCCCAGAAAATTTTTGCAAGAAACACCTTACCTTCTGGTGAAAGTGGGACGGAAGATTATAAAATTGCCCCTCTGGATGTCATCGACATATCGGTATTCGGTGTACCTGATTTGAACAGGACGGCCCAAGTTTCATCCAGCGGCATGATCACGCTACCCCTCATCAAAGGTGTAAAAGCTGGTGGGCGTACCCAAGCGCAACTCGAAAGGGATATCGCCGCGAAACTGGAAGCTGGCTATTTGCAGTCGCCCCAGGTTTCAGTGTTCGTGAAGGAATATAACAGCCAGCGCATTACTGTTGATGGGGCTGTAAAAAAGCCCGGCATATTCCCGATCACTGGAAACGTTTCCCTGTTGCAGGCCGTAGCCTTGGCCGAAGGTCTCAACGAAGTTGCGGATCCATCGGGCGTACTGCTGTTCCGGATTGTTGACAACAAGCGCATGGCCGCACGGTTTGACATCAAGGCCATTCGGAGCGGCAAGCTCGATGATCCCATGTTGATTGCAGGAGATGTGGTGATGGTGGACGAAAGCCTGGGACGGACAACGCTTCGCGATATCAAAAGTGTACTGCCTTTGTCCGGGCTGTTTCAGACTCTTCTCCTCTGATGCATTGAAGCGGTAGACAACAAGCGATAGATATGGACCAGTATCCTTCCCATAACAGCCAAAGCCGACAAGGCGGCCAGCTGGTGCCATCCCAGCAGCAGATGGGTCCGATTGACGCCTATGGGCAAAATGGACAAGCCTACCCCTATTTCCCCAACCAGGACGGACTGGGCAAAGAGGCTGGTTCTTTTGACTTTTACAAGTATCTGCGCGTCGCTACAAAATATCGCTGGATGATCTTGGGTATTCTGACCACTTGCGTGGTGCTGGCAGTTGGCCTGACAATGTTGATGACCCCCATCTACAGGGCCACGGCAACAATTCAGATCGATCGTGAGACAGCCAATATCGTCAAGGTTGATGGTGTTCAGCCGGAAGAAAACCAGGCGGGCCCGGAGTTTTTCCAGACCCAGTATGAATTGCTGGCAAGCAGAACTTTGGCAGAAAAAGTTGTGACCGCCGTCAACCTGGCAAACGACCCTGTTTTCAATCTTCAGACTCAATCATTGATTGGCCTGATCAAGAAAACGATATACGGCGCTCCGACAGGTGAGTCGGTCTTGGAACCCAGCGACCAGGAAGCAAAGGTTCGCAAAGCTGCCGAGCGTCTTTCGAAAATCATTACGATTGCTCCAGTTCGCGGTTCGCGCATTGTAAAAATCAGCATTGACCACACCAATCCTGAACTGGCGCAAAAAATCGTCAATGGCATGTCAGAGGCCTATATTGCCGACAGCCTTGACCGGAAATTTCAGGCTACATCCTACGCCAGAAAATTTCTTGAGGATCGTCTCCAGCAACTCAAGCTGCGGCTGGAAGATTCTGAAAAGCAGCTGGTGAAATATGCCGAGGAACAAGGCATAATCAGTGTGGGCGACAACAAGAATATCACCTCGTCCGATCTCGAGGCCATCAACATCCGTCTTGCCGAAGCCCATAGCCAAAGGGTTAAAAGCGAATTGCTGTGGAAGCAGGCCCAAGCCACAGAAGGATTTGGACTGAAGGAAATACTGGCAAGCCCGGCCATTCAGGAAAACCGCAAGATCAGGGCGCAACTTTCGGCCCAGTATCAGCAAAAGCTGGCAATATTCAAACCTGCCTTTCCCGAAATGGTGCAGTTGCGAAACCAGATCAAGGAATTGGATCGCCAGGTTGAGTCAGAAGTGTCTTCGATCAAACAGTCCATCGAGGCGGCCTATCTTGCAGCGCAAGAAGAAGAAGATCAGCTGAGAAGCCAGCTTGAAGGCAGCAAAGTTGAAGTTGTCGATCAACGCAACAAGAGCATTCAGTACAACATCATCCAACGCGAAGTGGATACAAACCGCACACTGTATGACGGTCTGCTGCAGCGTTACAAGGAGATTGGCATTGCCGGATCCGTTGGTTCCAACAATATCTCGATTGTTGATCCCGCAACGCGTCCGGCATTTCCAAGATCTCCCAACATGCTGCTGAATTTGGCATTAGGAATCCTGGCAGGACTGTTGCTTGGTGGGTTGGCGGCAATTGGCCTGGATTTCATGGATGATTCCTTCAAATCACCTGAAGACATTGAGCGCGAGATTGGCCTTCCGGTCATCGGCGTGGTGCCCAAGCCCAAGCCTGGCAAGGCAATTGAAGATGAACTCAGCGACGCCAGATCGGCAATGTCGGAAGCCTATCGGTCGTTGCGGACTGGCTTGCAATTTGCCACTTCAAGTGGTTTGCCCAAAACGCTGCTTGTCACGAGCAGCAAACCTTCCGAGGGGAAAACCACGACGACAATCTCTCTGGCACGTTCACTTGCCAATATTGGCCTCAACGTGCTGCTGATTGATGGTGACTTGCGCAATGCCTCCGTTCACAAGCGCATGCGCATGAGCAATGAAGTTGGCTTGAGCAACTACCTAGCGGGATCGAAACGGCCCGAAGAACTGGTGCAGAATACCGATACTGAAGGCTTGGTGCTGATGACTTCAGGCCCGCTGCCGCCCAATCCGGCAGAGTTGTTGAATGGACCTGCGCTGGTCACTTTGCTAACGCTGGCAGCGGAATCCTTTGATATCGTCTTGATCGATGGTCCGCCTGTCATGGGCCTGGCTGATGCGCCCCTGCTTTCGAGCGCTGTTCAGTCTACCATGATCGTGGTTGCTGCCAACGAAACCCGACGCAGTACGGTAAAGATTGCCTTGCGGCGCCTGCAGTTTGCCAGGGCCAACATGGTGGGAGCCCTGCTCAACAAGTTTGATGTCAAAGAAACAGGTTATGGTTATGGCTACGGCTATGGTGACTATGATTACCACAGCTATGGTGCGCCAGCACTTCCGGGTCACAAGTTGACTTGAAATGGAGGAGCCTGATGCCTTGCACCTTGCGCTTTCGATCTACCGCCAACCGCTGATCAAATCCACTTATCTGGCCAAACCATATCCGAAGGGCATGTTGCGTTTGATAAAAATTGCGGCGGGCAGTGAAGATGCCGGCGAAATAGCCAGTCAGGAGCTACATGAATCCCCCAAAGTTTTGCGCGATGTTTCAGTGTTCTATTTGCAGCAGATTCTAGCCAAGCCGAGGCTTGATGCCTATGGTCTGCTTTGTCTTGCTCCCGGTGCCACAGCAGCTGAAATTGCTACGCATAAACGTTGGTTACTGAAATGGCTGCATCCCGACAGAAATGGCAATCGCTGGGAAACTGTACTGTTCCAAAGAGTACTCGCCGCATCTGAAAAAATTGAACACGAGAACCGCCAAGCCGCAGTAACAGATGTTATCCCAACAGAGCTTCCAGGCAGCTTGGTGTCTCGCACCCGCAAGCCCAGGTCGCAACATCGCAAACGCCTAGAACCTGTCTTTATCTGGCGGATGCTCATCCGCAGGGCGCTGAAATCGTTGGTTGTTCTGACGGCGGTAATACTGCTCGTTACAGGAGCTGTTTCACGCCTGTCAAGCTCTTCGAGCGGCAACAACAACATCGCAACCCTGCTAGGATGGTAAAAGTCTTGGCCCCAGCCGGTTGAGACAATTCAAAAGATGCAACTTCAAATGAATTTGATCAAACCCATGTCATCGGCATGCTTCTTCTTGTTGCTTGATGTCGCAAGCAATGGTGTCGTAAAGCATGCCCATGAGTGATGAGACTTTCAATATTGTGAGACAAAATCAGTCTGGTGCAAGTCGCAACCTGGCCTGGAAATTCACACTTGGGCTGGCGGCTGCAAGTTTTCTGGTTTCAGGATTGCAATTTAGTTTGCAACAGCCACCAGACCCGTCGCGCGGATTATTTGACAAGTCGTTGACGGCCGAACAAATAGCAGCTGCTGTTGAAAATCTGACGCCTGAAGAACGACAGAAAATCCGCACAAAGGAGACAGATCAGCTGGTCCTTGAGCCCTTGGACAGGACAGCGCTTCGCAACATCACGCTGTTAACGGTTCTGGAGAAGGGCCCCAAGGCGGAAGAACTTGCCATAGCCAGCGCAAAGCGCTCCTTCCGAGATCCGCAAAATCAACTCATGGCCGTGCAAAGCTTGCTCAAAAACGAAAAATTTGAGGAAAGCCTCTCAAGGCTTGATGGTTTGTTGCGGGCCAAACCCTACTTGGCCAACGGGATATTTCCCACGATCCTCACCATTGCAAAAAACCCCAAGGCAACCATGGCGATAACGACACTGCTAAAAACAGACCCGCCATGGCGACGTCTGTTTCTTCAGTTTGCACTGGGTTCGCCCGGCGGCTTCCAACTGGTTTATCAAATTCTTGGACAGTTGCGCAGCGCAGGCGAAGTCCTGCATGTTGAGGATTTGCGAGCCGTGCTGAAAAGCGCAATTGGTGCCAAAGAGTTTGATGTAGCCTATTTTATCTGGCTTGATTTTCTCGTCGAGGCAGAATTGAAAAGGGTTGCACCCATCTATGATGGCGGCTTTGATTTGCCGACAAGAGATCTGTATTTTGATTGGACACTGCAGCCGCAAAAGAATTTGAAACTGGCGATTGATAAAAGACCAGGAAACACAAATGACGGCGCACTGAAAATTGATTTTTTTGGCTATAGCGGAAATTTTGCACAAGTTTCGCAAATTCTCCGCCTTACACCTGGAACCTATGCCTCCAGCTTTGAAACTTCCGGGCAAAACTTTGTTTCAGAAGGTGGTCTGCAACTTCATATTGGCTGTCTTGAAACGGGTATACTTATTGGCAGGAGTGACGCAGTTCGCCAAAACAAGGCATGGACAACAATGCAATTTGGATTTTCAGTGCCGACCGAGAAATGTGACACACAATTGTTGCGGCTCGTGTCCGCTAGCAAAGCAAAACTTGACAACCAAATGAGTGGCCAAATCTACTTTGATAACTTCTCGATAGAACTCACTGCCGCCCAATAATTTGCAAGAGATTTTTATGTACCGCGATTTGATTACCGGGCTCCAATCCCTCAACCAAGCCTCCAAAATCTGCATTATTGCGTTGTCAGATTTTGTTGTTCTGTCTGCCGCTGTTTTATTGGCCTATTGCCTGCGCATCTCGGACTTTCAACTGCCACCCTACGATAAACTTCCGCTCTACGTTATTGCCCCGTTCATCAGCATTGCAGCCGCTGGAGCTACGGGGGTATATTTTTCAGTGTCCCGAACATTTTCTGGGGATGGCGAGAAAAAACTGG
>JANONM010000013.1:0-1547 GCA_031420855.1 Hyphomicrobiales bacterium | reverse complement strand
GTTGCTCCTCCCCGATGAAGAATCGGGGTGGAGGGCGAACTTCAAACACTGCTCTCCAACCCGATTCTTCATCGGGGAGGAGGTGGCCGAAGGCCGGAGGTGGGGTCGGCTGGGGAGAGTTTTTTCAAGTGGCCCCAGGTAAAATCACATGCCGGAATTGGTTTCCGCCGCGGCAATGGCTGTCATGTTGACCACGCCGCGTGCGGTTACCGAACTCGCAAGAATATGGGCCGGTTTGGCGGTTCCCAGAAGAATGGGACCGATGGGCAATGCATCGCCAAACACCTTGACCATTTGCAAGGCGGCATTGGCAGAGGACAAGTCCGGGAAGACCAGCAGATTGGCCTCACCCCGCAAACTTGACCCTGGCATTTTGCGGTCACGCAGGGGTTCGAGCAGCGCTGTATCAACTTGCATTTCGCCATCGATTTCCAGGTTGGGCAGATGTTGCCGGATGATTGGAACGGCGTTGCGCATTTTCAACGACGATGGCGTGTCATAATCGCCAAAGTCTGAATGGCAGACGAGGGCGACTTTCGGCACAATGCCAAAGCGCTGGATATGATGCACACATTGGATGATCGTGCGCGCCAGTTCTTGCGGCGTCGGATCGGCCTGCACATGGCTGTCGGTGAGAAACAGCACGCCGCGTTCTGTAATCAGCAACGCCATGGAGGCCAGTTCATGGCAGTTTGGTGCGAGGCCAATGATGTCACTGATGTAGCGGAGCTTTGAACGGAAGCGCCCCTCGAGTCCGCAGATCATGGCATCTGCTTCGCCGCGCCGCACGGCCAAAGCTGCGATGGCGGTTGTTGAGGTTCGAACGATGGTGCGAGCCGCATCGGGAGTTACACCCTTGCGGCCGGCAACTTCCACGTAAGTTGAAACATAGTCACGATAGCGCGGATCGTCGTCGGGATTGATAATGTCGAAGCTTTCGCCCATTCGGATGGTAAGGCCATGGCGTTTCAGCCGCTTCTCAATGACGGCGGGACGGCCCACGAGTATGGGTTTTGCCAGTCCTTCTTCGAGCACCACTTGAACGGCTTGCAAGACCCTTTCGTCCTCGCCATCGGCATAGATGACGCGCGCCTCAGCCCGGCGTGCCGCTGTAAATATTGTACGCATGACAAAGCCAGAGCGGAAAACCAGCTGCTGCAAACCTTCGGCGTAAGCTGCAATGTCCTTTAATGGCAGGGTGGCAACACCTGTGCGCATGGCGGCTTCGGCCACAGCGGGCGCAATGCGCAAGACCAATCGCGGATCGAAAGGCGACGGGATCAGGGAATGGCGGCCAAACAGTTTGGCTTCGCTGTCATAGGCCTTGGCCGCCACTTCCGACGGCGCTTCCCGTGCGAGGGCGGCAATGGCCTTCACGGCGGCGCGTTTCATTTCCTCGTTGATGGTGGTGGCACCGACATCCAATGCACCCCGGAAAATATAGGGAAAGCACAAGACATTGTTGACCTGGTTGGGATAGTCCGAGCGGCCTGTGCAAATCATCGCATCGGGCCGTGCTTCATGGGCCAGTTCAGGCATGATTTCAG
>JANONM010000012.1:0-5885 GCA_031420855.1 Hyphomicrobiales bacterium | reverse complement strand
CCAATATAAAGCAAAATCGAGTTACCTATTCCCCTTGAGCGACTTCAGCACCCTCGGTGGTGACATCGGCACGTGGGTTTGCCTGACACCCGTAGCGTGGGAAATCGCATTGCCGATGGCACCCAGCGGCGGCACAATGGGTGTTTCACCCACACCACGAACCCCATAGGGATGATGCGGATTGGGGATTTCCAGGATCAGCGTGTCAATGAACGGCAGATCCGAGCAAACCGGGATGCGGTAATCCAGGAAGCCGGCATTCTGCAGTCGGCCATCCTTGCCGTAAACATATTCTTCGTTCAGCGCCCAGCCGATGCCTTGTACAGCACCGCCCTGATACTGTCCCTCAACATACGAGGGATGCATGGCCTTGCCCGCGTCCTGGATGACCGTGTAGCGCTTGATCAGGCTGCGGCCGGTTTCCATGTCAACTTCCACGTCACAAATGTGGGTGCCGAAGGAAACACCAGCCCCATCCGCCACGATTTCCGAGTGGCCGGCAATCGGTCCACCGGTTCGGCCCGCACCTGCCGCCAAATCCTTCAGTGTCAGGGTTTTGAGATTGCCATATTTCTCACCTTTCGGCGTAGCTTCGCCGTCTTCCCAAACCACATCTTCGACAGGAATTTCCCAGGTCTTGGCGGCGCGTTCACGCAGATTGGTGACGGCTTTGCGGGTCGCATCAATGGCCGCCATGGACGATGAGAATGTGCCGCGTGAACCATCGGTCATGTCGTTATGCCCAAGCGATGATGTATCGGCAACGATAACCCGCACATTGTCGTATTTAACCCCAAGCTCTTCCGCCACAGCCATGGCAAGCGAAGCCCGCGAACCGCCGACATCAATCGTGCCAACGGCAGCAGTAACATTGCCATCAGGTGTCACGTTGACATCAACACAGGTCTGGCCACCGAAATTGAACCAGAAGCCACAGGCCATGCCGCGCCCCATGTTCTTGCCCAGCGGGGCTTTCCAATGGGGATGATTCCGAGCAGCTTCGAGCGTGGGACCAATGCCGATGGGACCATAAACCGGACCATAGGAGGATTTGGTGCCTTGCTTGGCTGCATTCTTCAGGCGCAGTTCAATCGGGTCCATGCCGATTTTGTGGGCCACCATGTCCATGGTGCTTTCCACCGCAAATGCAGCGATGGGGGCAGAAGGCGCACGATAGGCCGCACATTTCGGACGATTGAGCACCACGTCTTTCGACACCGATTTCACATTCTTGAAATCATAGCAGGCCCAGGCCGTCATGGCCCCAAATTCAGCCCAGGTGAAAGGAAATGCGCCGTTTTGATAGCGCAGCTCGGCAAAGGCCGCCGTAATCGTACCATCATTCTTCGCACCAATTTTGACATCGATGGAAGATGACGAGGTTGGACCCGTGCAGCGGAATACTTCTTCGCGGCTCATCGTCAGTTTTACCGGACGATTGGCTTTGCGTGACAAGGCAAGTGCCAGGGGTTCGGCCCAAAGATGGGTTTTGCCACCAAAGCCGCCCCCGATTTCAGAAGCCGTGACCCGCAGCTTGTTGGCATCCATGCCCAACAGCGTTGCGCATTGATTGCGATAAACGAAATGGCCTTGCGTACACACCCAAAGCTCTGCCGTGCCATCGGGCGACACATTGGCGAGACAGGAATGGGGCTCGATATAGCCTTGGTGAGCCTGTTCGGTTTTGTAGGATTTCTCAATGATAAAGTCGGCCTCGGCAAAGCCCGCCTCAATATCACCATGGCCATATTCAGCCCGCTTGATATAGTTGGAAGACTTGGTTGGCTTTGGCTCAATGCCATCGGTAAAAATATCGTCATGCAGCAAAGGTGCACCGGGCTTCAATGCCTCGTCCACTTCCGTTACGTGCGGCAGGATTTCATAATCCACCCTAATCAGTTTCAAGGCTTCGCGTGCCGTGCGCTCATCAACTGCGGCAACAGCAGCCACGGCATGACCATCATACAGCACCTTTTTACGCGCCATGCAGTTTTCCAGAATGTCGCGCATGCCGCGATCACCGCCTGTGTGATCAGGAAGATCAGCAGCCGTGATAACAGCTTTTACACCCGCCAGCTTTTCAGCTTTCGACGTGTCGATCTTTTTGATCCGGGCATGTGCGTGGGGCGAGCGCAACACCAAGGCAATCAATTGCCCCGGCGCAAACGCATCGGCACCATATTTTGCCCGTCCCGTTACCTTGTCAATGCCATCTGGTCGCGTCACCCGCTGGCCGATGACCTTGAACTCTTTGCGTACAAGTGATGTGTCGAGTGGCATGTCAAGCGCTCCTCTTTGCGAGTTTCAATTCGGTGGCCGTGGCCTGAACGGCCCTGACAATTTTGTCATAGCCCGTGCAGCGACAAAGATTGCCCGCCAGGCCAAAACGGATTTCTTCTTCTGAGGGATCAGGATTTTTGCGCAGCAGCGCCTGGGCCGCCATCAGAAAGCCCGGCGTGCAAATGCCACACTGCAAGGCTGCATGATCGATGAAATTCTTCTGCAAGGGATGCAAAGCCGCACCATCAGCCATGCCTTCAATGGTCTCCAGCGATCTGCCGTCCATTTCAGCACCCAGCACCAGACACGAGCAGGTCAACCGGCCATCCAGAATAATCGAACAAGCACCGCAATCACCCGTGCCGCAGCCTTCCTTGGCTCCGGTCAGGCCCAAGCGGTTGCGCAGCACATCGAGCAGGCTCTCATCAGGCTGGCAGGCATATTCCACCTTGTCGCCGTTGATGGTTGTTGAAACGAGTTGTGCCATGTTTATTTGCCTCCGGCGCGTGCATACGCAATTTTTGCAGCGCGCTTGGCCAGCACGCCCGCCACTTCAGTTCGAAATTCGATTGTTCCCCGCTTGTCATCAATCGGCCTGCAAGCCGCCGAAGCTGCCGCTGCCAATTTGTCGAGCGCAACATCATCAAGCTTTGTCCCGATGATGGCTTGCGCAGCTTCCTTGACCAGCAAGGCCGTAACAGCCACAGCACCCAGCGCGACGCGGGCCTTGGTGACCACACCCTTGCCATCAAGCGTCAGGTTGACACCACAAGAGACAACGGCAATATCCATTTCAGTGCGCGGAATGAAACGTAGATAGGCATCACCGGATTTGGCGGCCTTCTTTGGCAACTGGATTGATTCGATGAACTCGCCTTTTTTCAGGTTGGTCCGCCCCACACCTGCTGGCACATCCTCAACCGCCAACTTGCGTTTGCCCTTGGGGCCCGCGATGGTAACTTTTGCGCCAGCCGCAATCAGCGCCGGAACGGCATCAGCCGCAGGTGAAGCGTTGCACAAGTTGCCAGCCATGGTGCAACGACCCTGCACTTGCTTTGAACCGATCAGATTGGCCGCTTCCACCACACCGGGCCACGCCTTCACCAGCGCTGCATTTTCATCCAGTGCAGCACATGGGGTGGCAGCACCGATGGAAAAACCGGAAACTGATTTCTTGATATCGGCCATGCCCTTGATGCGCTTGATATCGACAACCAGATCAGGTTCCAGCATGCCAGCTTTCATTTTGACCAAAAGATCAGTACCGCCAGCCAGCACGAAGGCTTTGCCTTTTTCCCTGGCCAGCAGGGCCACGGCATCTTTCACCGTGACGGGAGATTCATATCGCATCATTCACCTGTTTGATTGGTTGGTTACAGTTTGTGCCAAGTCGCCGACAAGGTCAACCACTGCGCACGAAGCGTCCTGCCCCGGCAACGACATGGCTTTCGGCTATAACCGCATGCCTCCAGCATTTTCAATGGCAGTTTCCAGTTCCAGTATCCTGTCATAGTGGTTCCGGTTCAAAATTGAAAAGCCGCCAAGCAACAATTGACTATGCGTCTCGCCAAGCGCTGGATCATCAAAAACACGTTGCAATCCGCGCTGCAAGGTTTCGACATTTCCAACCTGGGTGACAAACGGCAGGCCCGCTACCTGCGGCGACCGGGCAATCTCCACCAGCCCCTTCAACAATTCCGGGCGATGCCGCTGGGCCAGCCCCACACAAACCGCATCAATGGCACAAACATCAGCCTTGCCAAGCCGTACCGCATCGAGGGATGCAACGTGCCCCCCTGTCATAACTGTTTCGGAAAAGAACATACCCTGCTGTGCCAAGGTTGCGAAAACCAGTTTCAAGGCCAACATGCCAGACAGGGAATCGCGGCTGTTGACCGCTACCCGACTACCGCGAAAGTCTTCAAGTGGTGCGAAAGACCGGGCGAAGACAATGCTGCAATAATGTGGACCATCGCAACCATCGACCGCATAGTGGGGAGTGGCCACATATGTCAGCTTGCCGCGGAATTCATGGGTGAAAGGATAGCCACAGGTCTGGCTGAACAGCAATCCGGGATTGCGCCATGGTGCCGTATGATTTTCACCGCGCGACAGAGGGATGTCACTGCCCACATGGCCCCTCAAAGCACGCCAGAATTTGTCCGTCGCTTGACGCACCTCCGGCCAGTCATACATGGGCAATGAAGCAATCATGGCATCTCGTCTAAACCCCCAAGTATGTTCGCTGTACTTCTCCCTCCCCCTTGTGCACGAGTGTCCGGGGAAAGTCTTGGATTGCCTCACATACTCCATAGATCGTCATTCCAGCCAAGCGTAGCCCTTGCGCAGCGCGAGCTGGAACCCCGCTTTCTTTCAACCAGTTACGCTTGTTGCCGCCAAAGCGGGGTTCCAAATCGCCCGCGATAGGGCGGGCGTTTGGAATGACGGTTTTGAGGAGTTACACATTTCTGAGTTTGATTTTCGCAAACTCTTGGAAAACCAACAAAATGCTACATCACTGTCAAAGCCTAAAAATTTCCCCGGACAGCAGTGCTCCTTGTGGGGAGGGGACATCTGAGCAGGATCAACCGAAAAATAACACCCCTGCAGAGGGTGTTTTTTCGGCTTGTTAAAACTTCTCACGATATTGAAGCTTAGTCCCATTCGGTTGTATGATGCGACAGAAAAAGCAAATCATGAAATCCGAACCAACCCGCAATCCGATAGAATGGCAAACACTTCTGGTGATCGCCAGTGTTTATGCTGTTTTGGGCCTGCTGGTCTGGTTTCACAATGTTTTGCCCTGGTGGATCATCATGCCCATCGGCACCTATGCCGCCACGCTGCATTCTTCCCTGCAACACGAAGTGCTGCATGGCCATCCCACCCGCCTGCGCTGGTTGAACGAAGCATTGGTTTTCATCACCCCCAGTTTCTGGCTGCCCTATCAGCGCTACAAGGAAACCCATCTCACCCACCACAACAATGCCAATTTGACAGACCCGGAAAAAGACCCGGAGTCCTATTATCTCCTGCCCAACACCTGGGCGCAATCCAGTGCTCTCAAACAACTGCTGTTTGCCGTCAATCAAACCTTGGGAGGCCGCATGCTCATCGGCCCCGCCATCAGTATCGTCAGGTTCTGGTCAGCGGAGTTGCGGGATGTGATCAAGGGCGACCGCAGCAAAGCCAAGGCCTGGTTGCTCTTCGCCGTGTCCGCCGCCATCACGCTCAATTATGTCGCATGGTGTGGCATGCCCCTGTGGAAATACTACTTGCTGATTGCCTATCCCGGCATTTCATTTGCCCTCGTGCGCTCCTATTGCGAGCATCAGGCGGCCGAAGAAATTAACCACCGCACCATCGTTGTCGAATGCTCGGCATTCTGGTCCCTGCTGTTCCTCAACAACAATCTTCATATCGCCCATCATGAACGCCCGGCCCTCGCCTGGTACAGATTGCCAGCCTATTACAAGTCGGAACGCGACGCCTTGATCCGTCAGAACAACGGCTACCGGATGAGCTATGCCCAGATGTTCCGGCGTTATTTCCTGAAAGCCAAGGAACCCATCCCCTATCCCAATATTGATTGGCTGCAACGATGA
>JANONM010000011.1:0-5338 GCA_031420855.1 Hyphomicrobiales bacterium | reverse complement strand
TATTGCGCATAATTGCTGACGGCAGCCGCATTTTCAGGTTCAAGCAAGAAGTTCATGAACTTTATCGCATTGTCGCGATTGGGCGCATTTTTCAGAAGCACCATGTTATCCATCCACAACACATAACCTTCCTTGGGGTAGGCATATTCGAGCTTGGCATTTTCAGCCCGTGCCTTGGCACCAAAGCCATTGTAAATCATGCCAGCGGCGGCATCACCAGACACCAGCACGTCCTTGGCGGTGTCGGATCCAAACGAAGCCCAGTTGGGTTTTGCGGCCAACAACAGGTCGTTCAGTTTCTTCAGTTGCACCTTGTCAGACGAACATTGCGGAATGCCAAGATACAGGGATGCAAGTGTCAAAACTTCGCCTTGGCTGTCGAGCACATTGATTTTGCCTTTCAACTCTGCTGGTGGATCGAATATCACGGCGAGTGAATTGATATCGCCTTTGTAGACATCGCGATTGACCATGAAAGCCGTTGTGCCGACCTGATAGGGAATGGAACTTTTGCGTCCCCTGTCGAATGCCACATCAAGCCACTGCGGCGCAATGTTGCCCTTGTTGCTGAGTTCACCATCCTTCAGGGTGTCCAGCATGCCTTCGCCTTGCATGATCTGCACCATATAGTCAGCAGGTACAGCAACATCATAGGCCCCCATCTTGCCTGCCTTCAGGGCTGCGAGCAGGGACTCGTTGGAATTGTAGGTATCAATTGTGACCTTGACGTCATGCTGCTTTGAAAACTTGTCCACGAGTTCCTGTGGGATGTACTCAAACCAGTGATAGACCGACAGATTGCCCGCTGCCTGCGACATGGACGCCGATGCAGTCAAAGCCAAGGCGGCAACGCCACCGAGCAGAAATTTACGCATGTAGTTCTCCCTTGAATTTGGTCGTTATTTTGGGGTTTCACCCGACCTGCCGACCAAATAGGACAGGGTGACAAACATGATTGAAACCAGCAGCAGAAGTGTTGATATTGCCATGATATTGGGTTGGATGCCACGCCGAACCGAACCATAGATGGCCGTTGGCAATGTTTCAACGCCTGCCCCTTTGACAAAATTCGTAATGATGAAATCGTCCAGCGAGATGATGAACGCCAATAGAAATCCCGAGATGATGCCGGGTGTCATCAATGGCAACAGCACCAGACGAAAGGCCTCAAAGCGGGTTGCATAAAGATCTTGCGCAGCCTGCTCATAGGTTCTGTCGATCCCCTGCATGCGCGCGGCAATTGGCAGATAGGCAAAGGGAATGCAGAACACGATATGGGCAATGACAATGGTCAGGTAGCCAGGCGTGAAGCCGATGGTCGAAAAGAAGATCAACGTCGCCACTGCCGTCACGATTTCGGGAACCATGAGAGGCAGATTGATCAACGCGAAACTCAGCGATTGTCCGCGAAACCCGCCCGTGCGCACCATGGCTGTGGCTGCCATCACGGCAATGAGCGTTGCGGTGACCGAAGCCACAACGGCAATCACCAGCGAATTCAACGTGGCTGTCTTGAACTTTTCTGCTTCCAGGCCATAGAACACTTCGCTGTACCAGCGCAGTGAAAGCCCGCCCCAGGTTGTGATCGAAGTGCTGTCATTGAACGAATAGACCATCACGATGATCAGCGGCGCATAGAGCAAGAACAGGCAGAGCCACGTCAGTGGCGAGAACCCCGGGAAATATCGCAGGTCAATTTTCCGGTTTTTCATTTTACCCCGACCTTGCCCTGTTCGCGGGCATAGAGCAACAAGACGAGCATGACCAAGGTGAGCAGGATCATCGATGCTGCCGCACCAAATGGCCAGTTGCCTGCGTTGCCCTTGAACTGCTCTTCGATCAGCGACCCGATCATGAAATTTTTTGCTCCACCAAGCAGGTTGGGTGCCAAAAATGCGCCCAGGCTTGGCACAAACACCAGGATACAACCTGCAATGATGCCGGGCTTCACCACCGGCAATATGACGTGACGCAGTGTCGTCCAGCGCGAGGCGTAAAGGTCCGCTGCCGCTTCCGAGAGCGCGAAGTCATAGCGCTCCACACTGCTGTAGATCGGCAGCACCATGAAGGGCAGATAGGAATAGAACAGGCCGAGCATCACCGCAAAATCCGTGTTGATCATGTGGATGGGTTCCGCGATCACTCCCCACGCCAGCAGGAACTCATTGATCGGGCCATTGTCCCGGATCAGGAATTTCATTGAAATCGTGCGGATCAGCAAGTTGACCCAATAGGGAATGGTGATCAGGAACAGCCAGACTGATCGTGTTTTGGGATCGCGCGTTGCAATGAACCAGGCTGTCGGAAAACCAATCAGCAGGCAAAGCAACGTGGCGAGGGCAGCTTGCCAGATTGAACGCCAGAAGATGGTGATATAGGTCCATTCCAGCGTCGGCGCTTCATCGCCGAAAAGTCCCCGGTTGAAGAAAAACTGGTCGTAGGCAGCCAGCGAAAATTCCCAGACCACGCCGCCCCGAAATTCCTTGGTCAGAAACGAATAGATCAACATGATGCCAATCGGCAACGCCAGAAAACACCCAATGACCAACCATGTCGGCAAAATCAGGCGGGGACCAAGACCCGCATAAATGCCGTCGGACGATTTTGCAGGGCTGGTGACTGGCGCTGCCATCAGTCCGCCAACAGGCGCGCCGCGCCTGCCTCGAAATTCAAGCCAACTTTATCACCCACATCTGGAACATGGGACTGGTCGGTGTTTTGCACGCGAACTTTCAGGATGTTGTTTTCTGGCATACGCACTTCAACATGCAAGTCGGTGCCAAGATAGATCTGGCGTGACACCTCGCCTTGCAACAGGCCTTTGCCAAGGGCCACAAATTTCAGCCGCTCTGGTCGTATTGAAAGGTGGCCGACACCATGCACCGAGGCTTCAGCCGCGGGACACAACAGGGACTTTCCGTTGGACAATCGACAGCTGGCCCGGCCTTTTGAAACGCTGTTCACCGTGACGTCAATCAAATTGGTCTCACCAATGAAATTGGCCACGAACCTGTTGTGTGGCGCTTCGTAGATTTCGCGTCCGCTGCCAACCTGCTGCACCTTGCCATCGCGCATGACGGCAATGCGGTCAGACATTGTCATGGCTTCTTCCTGGTCATGCGTCACAAAAATGAAGGTAATTCCGGTTTCATGCTGGATGTGCTGCAACTCATGGCGCACCGCCTGGCGCAGTTTGAGATCAAGTGCAGAAAGCGGTTCATCGAGCAACAGGACCTTGGGTTTTGGTGCCAGGGCACGGGCCAGGGCGACACGTTGTTGCTGACCACCAGACATCTGTGTTGGCATGCGATCGGCAAAGGCCGACAATTGCACAAGCTCCAAAACCTCTGAAGCCCGCTTGCGCGCAGCGGCTTCATTGGCACCCAGCCGCAACAAACCGAACATCACGTTCTGCGTGACATTCATGTGGGGGAACAACGCATATTGTTGGAACACCGTGTTCACCGGCTGCTTGTTCGGCGGCAGTTTGGAAATGTCGTCGCCAAACAGCAACACGGCACCTTCGGACAAGTCCTCGAAACCTGCAATAATCCGCAACAATGTGGTTTTGCCACAACCCGACGGGCCGAGCAGCGTGAAAAATTCATTGTCCCGGATACCGAGGGTTACGTGGTCCAATGCAACGAACGTTCCAAACCGTTTCGTCGCAGCCTGAATATCCACCGCAAGGTCCGTAGGTGTCTTGATCACACTAATCCCGCCCAAAACCCCATACTGGCGCAATGGTTTTGGATTGTACAGCCAACACATGCGGGATGTAGCCTTGCCTGCGGATGATGGTGAAGCGCAGGCAATCAAGCCACTTTGGTGATGCTGTTGCAGGATTGCCGAAACACTGCGGGACTCTTGTGGAAGCGCTGTTCGAAAGCCGCATAAAAGCTCGAAAGTGATCCGAAGCCACAATCAAAGGCAATCGCAGCCACCGGCAAATCTGAAGCAATCAACATGGATTGGGCCGTATCAAGCCGGTGGCGGGTGATGGATTGCTTGATGGTGAGGCCGGTGGCACGCTTGTAGAGGGTCATGGCGTAGTTGGGATGAAGTTCAGCCGCCTTGGCAACATCCCCGGCAGAAATGTCTTCAAGCGCATGCTCGCCAATGAATTGTGCCATTGCCTCCACCTTCAGGGCGCGATCATGATCGTGGCCCAGATGGGTTGCCCGGCCCAAAAGCGGCGAAATTTCACGTAGATCATGCCATCCCGCCCGGTCAAGTCGGCGCACCCGGGCCGTCAATTCGGCCTTGACGATCTGCTCCAGTTGCGCGTCACCGACAAGCAGATCCTCCCGCCAGCGCACGAACATGTCGGTGTCGTAGTGCTTGATGTCGAGGGCCTCGATGGCAGCTCCGCGGAAAATGGCGGTGCGCAGTCCGCTCAGTGTCGGAAGTTCAAGAAACACCGTCATGGGAATGTAGAGCACGATAAAACTGGTGCCTTCATCGCATTCCGTCACCTGATGCGGGATCATGCCCCAGAACAGGGCCAGCCGTCCGGCCGTAAGCGTCAATATGCGCCCGTCAAACCAGTAGGTCATGCTGCCGCTCAGCACAAAGTTCAGTTCCACCTGGCTGTGCATGTGGGGTCCCGGCATGGGTTGAACCAACAGCGAACTGCCGGCACAAAAGCGGTGATCACCAAAAATCACGACGGGATAGCCCCGGTCCATCTCCGGATGGGCGGGAACACTTTCATCCCTGTAAATTTGCGCGTGGGTCGTGAGTTTTGCCATATTGCTTAGGAATCCGGAAGCTGAGGGCATGTTTACGGTAGATGCTTATGGAAAAACAAGAGTAGACCACGGATATCATGCAGGCAAAACAACAAGCGCCACATGGAATGCTTCAGTCGCCATGGTGGCGGCAACCCAGGGAGAAATACACATGACAATCATGAAAAGCCTGCTCGGGCTTGGATTTGCCTTTGCACTTTCGGCATCCACAGCACTTGCTGGCGAAATCGTTTTGAACTCGGACCAGTCTGACCCGGCGCCAAAGAAGGCCATGGAAGAACTGATCGCGGGTTTTGAAGCCGCCCATCCAGACATCAAGGTGAAGTGGAACAACTTTGACCACGAAGGTTACAAGTCCGCCATCCGCAACTTCCTGACAGCTGACGCGCCAGACGTTGCAGCCTGGTATGCAGGCAACCGCATGGCGCCCTTTGTCAAGGCCGGCTTGTTCGAAGATGTATCAGACGTCTGGGAAGCCAATGGCCTCAATGACCAGCTGAAGTCGGCTGCCGCATCCATGACCATCGATGGCAAAAAATGGGGCGTTCCCTATACCTACTATCAGTGGGGCATTTACTACAACAAGA
>JANONM010000010.1:0-2487 GCA_031420855.1 Hyphomicrobiales bacterium | reverse complement strand
GACGTGGCCTATGGCAATGACCCGCGCCAAAAACTTGATGTTTACAAGCCTGTCTCTGGTGTGGGCCCCTGGCCCGTCATCGTTTTTGTGCACGGTGGTTCTTGGCAGGGCGGCAATAAAAATCCCTATGAATTTGTTGGTCGCGCCCTTGCGGCACAGGGTTTTGTCACCTTGGTCATCAACTACCGCTTGCACCCCGACAATAAATATCCGGCCTTCGTGCAAGACACGGCCCTTGCTTTGCGCTGGGCCGCTGTCCACGCGGCCGACTATGGCGGGGCAGGCGACAAGCTGTTTGCCATGGGGCATTCGGCTGGTGCCTACAACATCGTCCAAGCTGTTTCGGACGCAGAATTTTCAGCTGGCCGGCCAAAACTCTTGGGCATCGTGTCTCTGGCAGGACCATTCGATTTCCTGCCGCTTGACTCGGCCATTACCAAGGAAGTTTTTGGCCATCTGCCGAACCTGCCCGACACCCAGCCCGTCAATCATGCAAGGCGCGATTCGCCACCGTTCCTGATCCTGCATGGCAGTGCCGACAAAACCGTCTTCCCCAGAAATTCCAAAGCCCTTGATGCAGCACTACGCGCCGCAGGTGCTTCATCAACGCTCAAAATCTACGATGGCATCTCCCACGTCGATATCATTCTGGCTCTTTCGACATGGAAGCGGGGTACGGCCCCCGTGCTGGCGGATGCTGTGGCCTTTATGCGAGATAAGTTGAAATGATTGGCCAAGCTTCGTCATAGTGATCAATAACGTGGGTAGGGTCGAAGGTACTGACGTGTTGTGATGTATAGCCGAACGACACAGCGAGGACGGGTACATTGGCAACCTGAGCGGTTCGGATATCGGTCTCGCTGTCACCCACCATCATGATGTCATTGGAGTTGACACCCAGTCGCTTGGCCGCTTCCAACAATGGCTATGGTCGCGGCTTCATGATCGGCAATGTATCGCCGCCAACCAGTGAACCGAAACGCTGCATCATGCCAAGTTCCGTGAGCAGTTTCCGCGACAGGTTTTCAATCTTGTTGGTGCAGACCCCCAGTTTGAGGCCCGCCGATTGGGCCTGGTCCAGCAGCGCCAGCAAGCCGTCAAACACCACACTGTGGTCTGCTATGTTGTCGCCATAATAGTCCAGAAAAGTCTTGTGCAGGTGCTTCAGGGTTTTTTCATCCACTGCCGGACCCGTGGCGGCCACTCCGCGTTCAATCAGGTTCATCGCACCATGGCCCACAAAGCTTCGCAATTCCGCCATGCTGATGGCCGGTCGATCAATCAGGCCCAACACATGGTTGGTGGCGGCGTGGAGATCGGGCGCGGTGTCCACCAATGTGCCATCGAGATCAAAAATCAGGGCCTTGAGGGTCATGTGTTTCCTTGAAACGGGTTGATTTGTAAGGTGGTAAGGCCTGTGCTAAGCCGCGCCCCTGAACTGGAGTAAACCATGGATATCGGCAAAACCACAGCCTTGCGAGACATATTGAAAGACAAGTCCCTGCTCAAGGACAAAAGTTATATCAATGGCCAATGGGTGGAATCTGATGCGACCATCAGGGTGACCAATCCGGTGGATGAAAGCCTGATTGTCACTGTGCCCAAACTGGGCGCTGCCGAAACGCGTCAGGCAATAGAAGGGGCACAAGCCGCACAAAAGCTTTGGGCCAAGCGCTCGGCCAAGGAGCGCGGACAGATTTTGCGCAAGTGGTTCGATCTGATGATGCAAAGCCAGGAAGACCTTGCCCAGATTCTTACTGCCGAACAAGGCAAGCCACTGGCCGAGGCCCGCGGCGAAATTGCCTATGGTGCATCTTTCATTGAGTGGTTTGCCGAAGAGGCCCGCCGCGTCTATGGCGAAACCGTGCCTGTGCCGTTTCCCCATGGTCGTGCAGTTGTCATCAAGCAACCCGTCGGCGTCATTGCTTGCATCACGCCGTGGAATTTCCCCAATGCCATGATCACCCGCAAAGCTGGTGCCGCTCTGGCAGCAGGCTGCGCCATGGTCGTAAAGCCTGCCAGCGAAACGCCACTTTCGGCTCTTGCCATGGCCGAACTGGCTGACCGCGCCGGCATTCCCGCAGGCGTGTTTTCTGTTTTGACAGGATCGGCAAAAGACATCGGAGCCGAGATGACGTCAAACCCGATAGTCCGTGGACTGACGTTTACAGGCTCAACGGAAATCGGCCGCCTGCTGATGCAGCAATGCGCCCCTACCATTAAAAAGATGGGACTTGAACTTGGCGGCAATGCCCCCTTCATCGTGTTTGATGATGCAGACTTGGATGCCGCTGTAGCCGGGGCGATGATTTCCAAATACCGCAACGCCGGCCAAACCTGCGTATGCGCCAACCGGATTTATGTGCAGGAGGCTGTCTATGACGCCTTTGCTGAAAAGCTGGTTGCGGCAGTTGCCAAACTCAAAGTCGGCAATGGCACCGCCGATGGCATCACGACAGGTCCGTTGATCAATGCCGCCGCTGTTGC
>JANONM010000009.1:0-4479 GCA_031420855.1 Hyphomicrobiales bacterium | reverse complement strand
CCGTGGCTTATCTGTCTGGTGCGTTTGCTCTACTCTTCGTGTTGTTCGCCTCGCCGCTCATGACCTTGGCCGAGGCGGCAGCAAAGTCGCTGTATTGAACGCGTGATAGAAAAAGTTCACGTCCAACACTATACGACTATTGACTCCACCAACCTCGAAGCCCATCGCCTGTTCGCCAACGGCCAGCGTGAAGCCTTGTTCCTCTTGGCCGATGAACAAACCGCAGGCAAAGGCCGGCTGGACCGCAACTGGGCATCGCTGCCGGGCAATTGTTATTCGACTCTGATGCTTCCCCTGCAAAGTTTTACTGGCATTGTGAATGATGTCGCAATCGTTCCCCAGATCGGCTTCGTCATTGCACTGGCTGTCGCGGATGTCGTGCGGGGTCTCACGCCAGCGGAACCAAAACTCAAGTGGCCCAATGATGTGTTGGTTGGGGGCGCCAAGATTGCGGGCATCCTGTCGGAAGTGCTTTCCACCAACCCGCTGACTGTGGCCATCGGCTGCGGCATCAATGTCGCCCATGCACCTGCCGGATTGGCCTATCCTGCAACTTGTCTCAACGCCGAAGGGGCCAACACGGATCGTGACGCAGTCTTCAAGTCCTACCGTGCCGCATTGACCCAATGGTTCACCCTGTGGAACAACAGCCTTGGGTTTGCCGCTATACGGGCTGCCTGGGCCCAGCAGGCCATTGGCATCGGTGAAACTGTATCCATGACCATCGGCACAGAACACTTGACCGGAACCTTTGAAGGTCTCACAGAGCAGGGAGCCGTGGTGCTGAAACCTTCAGTCGGCCCCCCACACATTCTTCACGCTGGCGATTTGCATATTCCCTCGCTGGCCAGACTTCGAAACGGACATTCATGAACGCCAAACGCCGCAAAGACCAAACGCCGGAACTCGTGCTGCTTCCCCTCGGTGGTACCGGGGAAATCGGCATGAATTGCTATTGCTATGGCACCGGCGCAGCCCATGAACGGCAATGGCTGATGGTCGATCTCGGCGTGAAGTTCGGCGGCGAAAAAGATCCCGGTGTTGATGTCATATTGCCCGACATAAGCTTCATTACATCAAACAAGAATGATCTTGCGGGGCTGGTAATCACCCATGCCCATGAGGATCATATCGGCGCTGTTCCATGGTTGTGGCCACAATTGCGTTGCGACATTTATTGCACAAGCTTTGCCGCCGAACTTCTGAAACTGAAATTGCGTGAACACGGTCTCGAAGCAGAGGTTCCCTTGCACATTCAGGTGCCGGGAAAACCTTTCAAAGTCGGCAATTTCGAACTTGAATTCGTCGAAGTCACCCACTCCATCCCCCAGTCAAATGCCTTGCTGATTGAAACCCCCGAAGGCCGCATTGTTCATTCCGGCGATTGGAAAATCGATTACACGCCCGTCCTCGGCGCTCCCTTCAACGCAAAACGCTTTGAGGAAATCGGCAAGGCCGGTGTGGATGTTTTGGTGTGCGACTCCACCAATGTGCTGCGCGAAGGCTTCTCGCCATCGGAGCGCGATGTTGCCTCAACCCTTGAGGACATCATCAAACACGCCACAGGCCGTGTCGCCGTCACCACTTTCGCCTCCCATGTCGAACGCATTTCCTGTGCCGTCAAGGCGGCGCGTGCAGCGGGGCGCGAAGTGGTCATCGCAGGCCGCGCCATGCGCAACACCATCGAAGCAGCGCGCATCTGCGGCATGCTCGGCGATGCGGGCGCGTTCCTGGATGAAGATGCCTTTGGCTATCTGCCGCCCAACAAGATCATGTTGCTGTGCACAGGCAGTCAGGGCGAACCCCGCGCCGCCATGGCCCGCATTTCTGAAGACAACCATCCCAACATCGCATTGGAAGAGGGCGATCTGGTTATTTTCTCTGCCCGCACGATTCCCGGAAATGAAAAAGAAGTCGGTGCCATCATCAACGGCCTGGCTAAACTAAAGGTCGATGTCATCACGTCAGATGATGCTTTGGTGCATTCCTCCGGCCATCCCCGGCAAGACGAATTGAAAACCCTTTACGGCCTGCTGAAACCCCGCGCCCTGGTTCCCATGCACGGCGAACCGCGCCATCTTTATGCCCACGCAAAATTCGCCAAAGCCAATGGCATCAAGGACACCTTGATTCTCGAAGATGGAAAGATATCAAGGCTTTGCCCCGGACCTCTTGAAGTCATAGATGAAGTGTCCTGCGGCGTGCTGCATGTCGACGGCAAATTGATTGTGCCAAGTGCCGACGGTCCTGCCAAACAGCGCCGCAAACTTTCGCAAGTCGGTGTGGTTGTTGCCTTGGCCATCATTGATGACCGCCTTGAACTCGCCGAAGATATCGAAATCATCCTTGATGGCGTACCAACAGGCATGGACGAAGAACTTGCCATTGCCGCCGAAAAAGCCTTTGAATCAATGGCAAAGAACAGGCGAAAAGATGATGGCATTGTGGCTGAAACGATCCGCACCGCCATCCGGCGCACCGCTGACATGGCATGGGGCAAGAAGCCCATCGTCAAAGTTCTTGTTGTGCGGGTTTGAGCAACGTGCAGTCAATCAAAACCGCGTTCGCGCACGACTGTCCGGGAAAATAGTCAAGTTGCTTCACATACCCCAACAACCGTCATTCCAGCCAAGCGTAGCCCTTGCGCAGCGCGAGCTGGAAACCCGCTTTCTTTCAACAGGTTATGCATGTGGTCGACAAAGCGGGGTTCCAAATCGACCGCAAAGGGCGGGCGTTTGGAATGACGGTTTTAGGGTTTTGCATGTTCTGATACCAAGTGCCACTTGAAATGACTCTACTTGGTCGATCAAGCTCACTCAAAAATCCCCTCCCCCTTGTGGGGAAGGCTAGGGTGTGGGTCGCTCAGGCCATTGATTTCGCTAAGAATTATTACTTTTCTCCAATTGTCGGAGCGACCCCCACCCCGACTCTCCCCACAAGGGGGAGGGAGAAGAAAAGGTTAAATCCAAGATCCGTTGGTATACTATTCGAATCATGAAGAAGCCCGTTTCACCTCCAAGGCCGCCAGCCCCGATTGAGCCCGTCGAATTGCAGGGAGCGCTGGAAGAGCGCTATTTGGCCTATGCCCTGTCCACCATCATGCACCGGGCCTTGCCGGATGTGCGTGATGGCTTGAAGCCTGTGCACCGCCGCTTGCTGCATGTCATGCGCATATTGCGGCTTGATCCCAATTCCGCCTTCAAGAAATCCGCCAAGATCGTCGGCGACGTGATGGGTGGCTATCATCCCCATGGCGACCAATCGATTTATGATGCGTTGGTACGCCTCGCCCAGGATTTTTCATCGCGTTATCCATTGGTCGACGGCCAAGGGAATTTCGGCAATATCGACGGCGATAGTGCTGCGGCCTATCGCTACACCGAAGCCCGCATGACATCTGTCGCCGGCTTGCTGCTCGATGGCATAGATGAAGACACAGTAGATTTCCGCCCGAACTATGATGGCTCAGTTGAAGAACCTGTGGTGTTGCCGGGCGCGTTTCCCAATCTGCTGGCCAATGGGGCAACAGGCATTGCCGTCGGCATGGCAACTTCCATTCCGCCCCACAATGCAGCAGAGCTCTGCGATGCCGCATTGCATCTCATCAAAACCCCCAATGCAACGCCTGAGAAGCTGACGCAATTTGTGTTGGGGCCGGATTTCCCCACGGGTGGCATCGTCATCGATTCCCGCGAGTCCATCATCGAGGCCTACAAAACCGGGCGGGGCGGTTTTCGTGTGCGGGCCCGTTGGAGTGTTGAGGAACTGGGACGGGGCGGCTGGCAAATCGTCGTTACTGAAATTCCTTACATGGTGCAAAAGTCGAAGCTCATTGCCCAGGTGGCCGACCTGCTCAACGACAAGAAATTGCCATTGCTGGGCGATATCCGGGATGAATCGGCAGAAGATGTTCGCGTTGTCATCGAACCGAAAAGCCGCAACATCGAGCCGGCCATCCTGATGGAACAGATGTTTCGCCATACTGAATTTGAAAACCGCTTTCCCCTCAACATGAATGTGCTGTCAGGCGGCAAGATACCCAAGGTGATGTCCTTGCGCGATGTGCTGCGCGAATGGCTGGATCACCGCAAATCCGTATTGGTGCGCGGTACGAATTTCCGCCTCGGAGAAATTGCCCGGCGTCTTGAAATTCTCGAAGGCTATCTGGTTGCCTATCTGAATCTTGATGAAGTCATCCGCATCATCCGGGAGGAAGATGAACCCAAGCCGATTCTAATGGCAAGGTTCAAGCTTACCGACAATCAGGCTGAAGCCATTCTCAATATGCGCCTGCGTTCCCTGCGCAAGCTTGAGGAAATGGAAATTCGCACCGAACATGACAAGCTGACAAAAGAGCAGAAAGGCCTGAACGCACTGCTCAAATCCGATGATCAGCAATGGGAAAACATCAGCGATGACATTCGCAAGGTAAAAGAAACCTATTCCAGGAAAACCCCGCTCGGAAAACGCCGGACCGAT
>JANONM010000008.1:0-3079 GCA_031420855.1 Hyphomicrobiales bacterium | reverse complement strand
TGGCTGTCATGGCGATGCGTTTGGCGGTAATGCTGCCGATCACGCCACCAATGCCCATGCCGCCGATAATCAACAGCCATGGCAATACGCCAATGGGTTTGGCCAGTGCCAAGGTGGTCAACACCGCAACCGCCATGCCCACCATGCCGTAGATATTGCCCTGCCGTGACGAAGCAGGCGATGACAACCCGCGCAATGCCATGATGAACAGGGAGCCTGCAACAAGATAGAGAAGGCCCGCAATATTGGCGTTCATGTTATTTTTCTTTCTTCTTGTACATGGCCAACATCCGCGACGTCACCATGAAGCCGCCGAAGATATTGATGGACGCAAGGATCAAGGCCAGAAACCCAAAAACCATGGCCAACGTGGAACCCGAAGCAATCGCCCCTGCCCCCACCGCCAGCAAGGCGCCCACAACGATCACCGATGAAATCGCATTGGTGACACTCATCAGCGGCGTGTGCAGGGCCGGCGTCACGTTCCAGACGACGTAGTAACCGACAAAGACGGCGAGCACGAAAATGCCAAGGAGGGAGATGAAAGGATCAAGGGTCATGTGTTCCATGGCAGGACTCCGCAGGTGTTCGTGTTGAAGGACCCTTCGAGGCTCGCAAGGGCTCGCACCTCAGGGTGAGGCGATTGAAGGCAGTCCCTCACCCTGAGGTGCCCGCTCTTGCGGGCCTCGAAGGGTTGCATGCAGCGGGGAAAGTCGCTCATGCGCCCGCCCCATAAATCTGGTGCACCAGCTTGCCGTCCCGAGCAATCAGTGTGCCAGCAACGCATTCGTCGGTTTCGTCGATTTTCAGGCTGCCATCTTTTTGCAGCAGAAGGTCAACAAAATTGGCAATGTTCTTGGCAAACAGCGGCGACGCATTGCCCGCCAACTTGCCCGCAAGATTTACCGTGCCAACAATTTTCACACCCTTGTGGTCGACAATCTGGTCGGGCATTGACAACGGGCAATTGCCGCCCCGTTCGACCGCAAGATCAATGATGATCGACCCCGGCTTCATGCTTTCGACCATCTCTTGGGTGATCAACGTCGGCGCAGGCCTGCCGGGAATCAGCGCCGTGGTGATGACAATGTCTTGTGTCTTCACATGGGCGGCCACCAGTTCGGCCTGTTTGGCTTTTTCCGCATCGTTCAGTTCACGGGCATAGCCAGCAGCCGTTGCGGCTTCCGCCAAATCCACATAAATGAATTTTGCGCCCAACGACTTGACTTGTTCCTCTGTCGCCTTCCGCACATCAGTTGCTGTGACGATGGCCCCCAACCGGCGGGCTGTGGCAATGGCCTGCAACCCGGCAACGCCAACTCCCATGACAAAAACCCTTTGGGCTGCAACAGTTCCGGCTGCCGTCATCATCATCGGAAAGGCACGGGATGAAATCGCTGCCGCGTCTATCACCGCCTTGTAGCCCGCAAGATTGGCCTGCGACGACAATATGTCCATTGCCTGGGCCCGGCTGATGCGCGGCATCAACTCAAGGGCAAAGGCAGTAACGCCGGACTTCGCAAATGCCTCAAGCGATTTGCGGTCGCCGTGGGGTTCCAGTCCACCAACCAGAATGGCACCCGCCTTCATGGCGGCAAGCAGTTTTGCAGTCGGCCGCCTGATGGTCAAAACCAGATCGGCATCCTTGACAACGACCTCGCCCTTGACAATGACGGCCCCGGCCGTGGCAAAATCCTGGTCGGCATAATTTGCCCCAAGTCCCGCACCCGCCTGAACAACAACAGTTGCGCCTTTTTTGATATAGGCCTTGATCGCTTCCGGGGAAATCGCCACACGCGATTCCCCGATTGCAGTTTCGAGAGGTACCGCAATTTTCATGATCAGACCTTAGAGGTTAATGGCAACATAGAGACTGTAAAGCACCAGCAACGCGCCGGAAACATACCACTTGCCAGTCGCCCGCACATCAATCAGCACCGCGATGACACCCAGAATAAGTCCCGCAAATCCGGTAAACATATTCCAGCTGTCCATGAACCGGAAGGCACAGAGCGCCACCACGATAAAGCCGCAAATCATCGACAAGGCCACCGACCCGGTCAGAAAGCCTTCATAAGTGTCCTTGTGATCGGCAAAGCCGCGGGGCTGGTGGGATGGAGAGTGGTCGGCCATGGAATCCCTCGATTGAATTTTTGTTGTGCACTTCCATAGCGAAGCCCCATGGCCACCGCAAGACGGGCGTATTGGCGCAGTTCCCGGTTTCTCTCACCCCCATTCGGTGCTAGGTCAAGCAACCATGGCCAAAGCGTTGTAAACTTGTCTGGAAATTATCGCGTGACACAAATACTCAAACTCGAAAACAAAATTGCCGTCATCACTGGTGCGGCAGGCGGCATTGGCCGTGCCATGGCCCAGCGCTTTGTTGCTGAAGGGGCCAAGGTGGCGATTTGCGATATCAATGCAGAAACTGCGGAAGCAACAGCAGCGGCAATAAATCTAGGCTTTCCGGGCCAAGCCTTGTCAGTGCCCATGGATGTCACCAGCGAAACGTCGGTCAATGATGGCATTGCGAAAGTCGTCTTGCACTGGGGCACCATCGATGTGCTGATTTCCAATGCTGGCGTACAAATCGTCCACAAGACCGAGGATTTTCCTTTCGCCGATTGGAAACGCATGATGGCCATACATCTGGATGGGGCATTCCTGACCACCAAGGCCTGCCTGCCCCATATGTACGCCCAAGGTTCCGGATCGGTGATCCTGATGGGCTCAGTGCATTCCAAACTCGCCTCGCCCCTCAAATCAGCCTACGTCACGGCAAAGCATGGCTTGCTGGGGCTATGCCGCGTGTTGGCCAAAGAAGGGGCTGCCCATGGTGTCAGGGCCAATGTGATTTGTCCCGGCTTTGTTAAAACCCCATTGGTGGAAAAACAAATTCCCGAACAAGCAGCACGTCTTGGCATTTCGGAGGAAGACGTGGTGAAGAAAATCATGCTGGGTGGCACGGTCGATGGTGAATTCACCACCCTCGAAGACGTGGCCGAAGTCGCCCTGATGTTCGCCAGCTTCCCAACCAATGCGCTGACCGGGCAATCCCTGGTGGTCAGTCATGGCTGGT
>JANONM010000007.1:0-9073 GCA_031420855.1 Hyphomicrobiales bacterium | reverse complement strand
ACCACGCGCCAAACATTGGAAACTATTTCAACCATGACAATCGCATTCGTGTTTCCCGGCCAAGGCAGCCAGTCTGTCGGCATGGGCAAGAACCTCGCCGACCACTTTGCATCTGCGCGGGCCGTGTTTGATCAGGTTGATTCAGCACTTGGCCAAAACCTTTCCGACCTGATGTGGAACGGGCCGGAAGACCAGTTGACCCTCACTGAAAATGCCCAACCCGCCTTGATGGCCGTCAGTCTTGCAGCTTTGCGGGTGCTCGAAGCTGAGCACGGCATCACAATTGCCAATACGGCAAAATTCGTGGCGGGTCATTCCTTGGGAGAATATTCGGCCCTCGCCGCTGCGGGAACATTCTCCATCACCGATGCAGCCCGCTTATTGAAAATACGAGGCCGCGCCATGCAAGCTGCAACGCCCGTTGGCACCGGTGCCATGGCCGCATTGCTGGGCCTGGATTTTGCAACCGCCGCCGCTGTTGCAGCAGAGGCCGCACAAGGCGATGTCTGCCAGGCCGCCAATGATAATTCTGATGGCCAGGTTGTGGTCTCCGGCCACAAGGCTGCGGTTGAACGTGCCTTGGATATTGCCAAAGCCAAAGGGGCAAAACGCGCCATTCTGCTGCCGGTGTCCGCACCCTTCCATTGCACCCTGATGCAACCCGCCGCCGATGCGATGGCAGAAGCCTTGGCCAACGCAACGATGAAGGTTCCAATTGTTCCAGTCATTGCCAATGTTCTGGCCAGCCCGATTTCCGATCCTGCCATCATTCGCGAAATGCTGGTGGCGCAAGTCACCGGCACCGTGCGCTGGCGCGAATCTGTGGCTGCCATGACATCCCTCGGTGTTAAAGTCTTTGTTGAAATAGGTACTGGCAAAGTGTTGACAGGGCTGGCAAAAAAGAATGCGCCAGACGCCAAAGCCTTTGCCGTCGGAACGCCTGACGACATCGCCAATGCCGCAATGCAATTGAAGCAAGGATAAGAGCATGTTCAACCTCACAGGCAAAACCGCATTGGTGACGGGTGCCACAGGCGGCATTGGTGCCAGCATTGCCAGAACTCTCCATGCCGCAGGTGCCACGGTAGCAATTTCCGGCACCCGTGCTGCTGTGCTCGAAGAGTTGAAAGCATCGCTCGGCGGCGACCGCGTACACGTTCTGCCGTGCAATTTATCTTCACCTGAAGATGTCGAAAAACTCGTTCCCGCTGCCGCAGCAGCCATGGGTGGCCTCGATATTCTGGTGAACAATGCCGGCATCACCAAGGACGGCCTTGCCATGCGCATGAAGGACGAAGACTGGCAAACCGTACTGGATGTCAATCTTACAGCCGCCTTTCGCCTCTCCCGCGCTGCCATGCGACTGATGATGAAAAAGCGCTGGGGCCGGATTGTTTCAGTGACATCAGTGGTGGGCGTCACTGGAAATCCCGGACAAGCCAATTACGTGGCTTCCAAAGCAGCCATCATCGGCATGTCAAAATCCATCGCCCAGGAACTCGCCGCCCGCAATGTCACAGTCAATTGCGTTGCCCCTGGATTCATCGCAACACCGATGACCGAAGCCCTCAACGAAAAGCAGAAAGAATTGATCCTCGCCCGCATTCCCGCAGGTCGCATGGGCTCCGCCGACGACATCGCCGCCGCCGTGCTATACCTCGCCTCAGAAGAAGCGGCTTACGTCACCGGCCAAACACTGCACGTCAATGGCGGCATGGCGATGGTGTGAGAGGACTTGCCGGGAAAGTATGCAGTTTCGTTTTCAGGCAAACCAGCGGGGAACTTCGTTGCGATATGTTGCATAAGTTTTGCCAAAAAAGCCCAGCAACTCTCGTTCTTCTTTTCTGATGACAGTAAGGTTCATGGCGGTGACATAGATGACGATGCTGGCGATGGCTGTTTCCAGGGAAAAATAGGCAAGTGAAGCCAGCGGCATGAAAAACGCCAGGTAAATCGGGTTGCGGCTGAATTTGAAAATGCCTGTCGTGACGAGCGATTGCGGCACACCGAATTCCTTTGCCGACAGCCGAATTTTCATAGCCCGTTGCAGGAGCAGAACCGAGGCAATGAACGCCACATAACTTGCCACAATGAGATAAAAACCAAAGCCGCCATTTTGGTAGTCATTGGCGATTGTAGTTGGTCCAATGCGGGAAATGCCGATGGCCAGCATTGCACCGCCAATCCAGGCCGAAAGGTCGATTTTTGCGGCGAGACCGCGGAGTTCAATTACGGGAGCAGGCAAAGTACCGGTATTTGTCTTGGTGGCAGGATTGAAAAGTGACATTTTTGCTCCGTCTCAATTTGGCACAGGCCGTGTGCTTTGATTTCAACATTGCAAATTTCGACCCAACAAGATCAGCGCCCGGCGGACTCCGCCATGAAGGACTGGATTTCCGCCAGGAACACTTCGCCAAATTGTTCCTGTTTGGCGGCACCAACACCTTGCACTTCGCCAAAGTCCCATTTGGTGAGAGGCTTTCTTTGTGCCATCTCGATCAGGCTGCGGTCCGGGAAGATGATGTAGGCTGCAACACCGCGGGCTTTGGCCAGTTTCAGGCGCAGCGCTTTGAGGCGTGACAGGAGTTCGCCTGACACTGGATCAGCCTCGGCAATCTGCTGATGCTTGACGGCGCGCAGTTCCTTCTTGCCAACTCGTACCAGATCAGGCCGATAGCGGAATGGTGTTTCACCCTTTTCGACGCTGCGGCCCTTGGCTGAAATTGAAATGCCGCCAAATCCCGCCACATCCAGCGTCAACAAACCGGCCCCCATCATCTGCCGGATGAAAGATTGCCATTCCACCCGCGTGCGGTTTTTGCCCGATCCGAAAACCGACAGTTCCGTGTGACGCAACGAGACAGCCCTGTCATTGGCCTTGCCAACCAGCACATCAAGGACATGGGCAGAACCAAAGCGGTTTCCGGTCTGTAAAATGGCTTCAAAAATCAGCTTGGCCTCAGCCGTGCCATCAACCCTGTGCGCAGGCTCCAGGCAAACATCACAATTGCCGCAAGGTTCAGAAAATTCTCCAAAGTATCCCAGCAAGGATTGACGGCGACAATCAGGGGTTTCGCAATAGGCAACCAGCGCATCAAGCCGCTTGTGCTCGCGCCGTGCCCGCTCATTGCCAGCCGCTTCGCCATCTATGAAACGTCGGCGCATTTGAATATCTGATAATCCAAAAACCATATGGGCATCGGCAGGCAAACCGTCACGTCCAGCCCGGCCAATTTCCTGGTAGTATGCATCAAGGCTGCCCGGCAAATCTGCGTGAAACACAAAACGCACATCCGGCTTGTCGATACCCATGCCAAAGGCAATTGTCGCACACACAATAATGCCGCTTTCCGTCATGAAAAGATTTTGCGCTTCACTGCGCCGCTCAGCCGACAGCCCGGCGTGATAGGCGACGGCGCGATACCCCTTGGACTGCAAATGAACTGCCCATTCTTCAACACTCTTGCGCGAAAGGGCATAAATAATACCGCTTTCACCGCGACGATCTTCCAGAAATGCTTCCAGCTGTTTCGTGCTGTTGGCCTTTGGCTTGACGGTGAGTTTGATATTGGGCCGGTCAAAACCCGCCACATACTCCTCGACCTTCCCACCAAACAGCTTCAGGGCAATGTCAGATCGGGTGACTTCATCCGCCGTTGCGGTGAAAGCACCGATAGGCACATCAGGAAACAACTGCCGCAGGTTTTGCAGCGCATCATACTCCGGACGAAACGATGCCCCCCATTGCGAAAGGCAATGCACCTCATCCACAGCAATCAGCGCAATCGTCAAACGCTGCAAAGCCGCAATCATCCGCTCGGTCATCAGGCGCTCAGGAGCCATGTAAAGAATGCGGATTTCACCGGAAGCCACGCGCCGCCAGATTTCGACATTATCGTCGCGCGAGGCGGCGGAGTTGATGGTTTCGGCAGCCACACCGGCAAGCTTGAGGGCAGCAACCTGATCCTGCATCAGCGCCACCAAGGGCGAAACCACAATGGTCAGGCCTTCGCGCACGAGTGCGGGAACCTGAAAGCACAAGGATTTGCCAGCCCCGGTTGGCATGACAGCCAAAACATGCCGACCGGCAATCAGGGCATCCACGATGGGTTCTTGCCCCTCGCGGAAGCTTTCATAACCAAACACCTGTCGCAAGACGGTTGATTTGAGTGTGGGAGCTATGGCGAAGGAATCAGTCACGCGGTGCAAGCTACTGAAAACAAGAAAGCGAGCAAGGACGAACATCGTCTCCCAAAGCGAAGTTTTCCAAGCTTTGCGCCATGGCATTTTTGCCCCTTTTGACGCAAGCGGTTTATGTGCTAGGAAGTTTTGCAGCTCGGGGTGCATACATGCAAATCATGACCATGCCCGGGGGTGTCAAAAGAAAGTTTTAAGGACAAACACATGAGCGATATCGCTGAACGCGTAAAGAAAATCGTTGTCGAGCACCTGAGTGTGGACGGCGACAAGGTGAAGACGGAAGCAAGCTTCATCGACGATCTTGGCGCAGACAGCCTTGATACAGTTGAACTCGTCATGGCTTTTGAAGAAGAATTCGGCATCGAAATTCCCGACGATGCTGCAGAAACAATCCAAACCGTCGGCGATGCGGTGAAGTTCATTGAAAAGGCCCAAGCCTGATTTTTGGCCAAATTATGGGCCTGATTGTTGTGCCCGCCGCAGTGGTGGGCTCTTCAGATATTTAAGATGGCGCGGGACAGGGCAAAGGCTCTGCATCCCGCGTTTTTCTATAAAGCTGAATTCCATTGGATCGTTGAGGTAGAATCATGCGGCGGGTTGTTGTTACAGGCATGGGCATCGTATCACCCTTGGGCACGGGCCTCGAACTGACGTGGAAACGCATGCTGGCAGGCGAATCAGGTGCCGGACCGATAACCCGTTTTGACGCCTCAGACTTGCCCACCCGCATTGCCTTTGAAGTCAAGGAAGGCGATGGCAGCAACGGCACCCTGAAACGCGATGATTGGGTCGATAGCAAAGACCAGCGCCGCTATGATGATTTCATCCAGTTTGCCCTGGTCGCCGCCAAACAGGCCATGATTGATTCTGGTTATGAAGCCAAAACCGAAGACGAGAAATTCCGCTCCGGTGTGTTGGTGGGCTCCGGCATTGGTGGGTTGACCAATATCCAGGAGACAACGACGTTGATGAATGAAAAAGGTCCACGCCGCATTTCGCCATTTTTTATCCCCGGATCGCTGATCAATTTGGCCTCTGGCCTTATCTCGATCAATTTTGGTTTCAAGGGCCCTAACCACGCGGTCGTCACGGCCTGTGCAACGGGCACCCATGCCATTGGTGATGCAGCCCGCATCATCGCATTCGATGATGCCGATGTCATGATTGCCGGTGGTGCCGAATCAGCCATCTGCCGCGTCGGCATTGCAGGCTTTATCGCCTGCAAGGCCCTGTCGTCAGCTTTCAATGATACGCCGGAAAAAGCTTCAAGACCCTATGACAAGGATCGTGATGGCTTCGTCATGGGCGAAGGGGCTGGTGTTGTGGTGCTGGAGGAACTTGAACATGCAAAAGCCCGCGGTGCGAAAATCTATGCCGAAATCATTGGCTATGGCATGTCGGGTGATGCTTACCACATCACAGCTCCATCAGAAGATGGCGACGGTGCCTTCCGCTGCATGCAGGCTGCCTTGAAACGGGCAGGCATTTCTGCTGGCGAGTTGGACTACATCAACGCCCATGGCACATCGACGCCGCTGGGAGACGAAATCGAACTCCGCGCCGTGGAACGGCTGGTCGGCAATAACGCAGCGAAACTTGCGATGTCGTCCACCAAATCCTCGGTCGGTCATTTGCTGGGGGCTGCGGGTGCGGTTGAAGCGGTGTTCTCGATTCTGGCCATGCGCGACAATATCTGTCCGCCAACCCTCAATCTCGACAATCCATCTGTCGAAACGGCCTTGGACCTTGTGCCGAAAGTGGCAAGGAAAAAACAGATCGACACAGTTCTGTCCAATTCCTTTGGTTTTGGTGGTACCAATGCCTCGTTGATTTTCCGTCGCGTCGCGGCGTAAGGTCGGGAGGCTGGGCAGAAGGGATCCGGCTTTGACCATGGATAACCAGATTGATCGCGTTCCAGATGCCATTGTGCCAAAACAGCGCAGAGCAGCATTCACGCGCGTCCTGGGCTCGCTGTTGGGGCTTCTGGTTCTCAGCGCCGCTGGTCTGTTGGCATTGGCAGGATGGGGCTGGAGTGTTTTCACGGCAGAAGGCCCTTTGCAACAGGCAAAGGTCATTGAGTTGCACCAAGGTGCAACGCGCAGCGAAATAGCTGATCAGCTTTTCGCCGAAGGCATTATTTCAGACGTTGGCGTCATGAATGCAGTTTCCGTTATCAATGGATTTCGCGGCTCATTCTTGAAGCCCGGTGAATATCAATTCCCTGCCAAAGCCACCATGGCTTCGGTTTTGCAAATGCTGGCGGCTGGCAAGGTCATTACATACAAAGTAACAGTTCCGGAAGGCTGGACTGTCAACATGGCATTGGCGCGCCTCAACAACAATGAAGTTCTTTCGGGTGAACCTGTAACTGATGCGGCGGCGGCGGAAGGAACCATACTTGCCGATACCTTTGTTTTCCGGCGCGGCAAATCCCGCAAGGACTTGCTTGACGAAATGCAAGCTGCGCAAAGCAAGTTGGCCGCAGAGCTATGGGAGAAGCGATCCTCCGACACGGTGCTCAAAACCAAAGAGGACATGGTCATCCTGGCCTCGATTGTCGAAAAGGAAACTGCGAAACCTGAAGAACGTCCCCGTGTTGCGGCGGTGTTCCTGAACCGCTTGAAGAAAGGCATGCGCCTGCAATCGGATCCGACAATCATTTATGGCTTGGTCGGCGGTATAGGCAAGCTCGATCGGCCGCTTACCCGTGCCGATATTGATGGTGCAACGCCCTATAACACTTACCAGATTGACGGACTGCCACCTTCTCCCATTGCCAATCCTGGCCGTGCAGCCATGGAAGCCGTGATTGCTCCGGCCTCTACGGAAGACATTTTTTTTGTTGCCGATGGCACGGGTGGCCACGCCTTTGCTACGACACTTGAAGGCCACAATGCCAATGTCAAGAAATGGCGCGAGTTCCAGAAAAACGGCTTGCTGCTGCCGGGAGAACAAAGCGGTGATGTTGAAACGGCAGTGACCACCAGTGAGCCCGGAAAGTTGTCACCGGAGATTGCCCAGGAAGTTGTACAAGAGGTTGTCCAACCGGAATTGCCGACGGGCGATCAATTGAAAAAACCCGAGGACGCAACAGCAGCACCCGATGCTGCAGCCGATCCCGCCATCGATGACGCCGCTGCCACAGCAGAGAAAACCCAGACAGTTCCAACGCCTGTCGGAGGCGATGATGCACAGCAGACTGGAGAAGCCAAACCAGTCGCCGCCGAACCACCACCCTTGCCAGTCGCCAAAAAACTGAAACCGGCAGTTTTGCCAGAACCTCTTGCCAAGGTTGAAGTGCCTGCTGAACTGCCTGAAAAAACCAAGGACAAGTCTGCTGAAAAAACCGCTGTGAAGGCCAAAACACCGTCACCCGGTACTATCGTCAAAGTGGGGGAGAAACTTGTGCCCATCCCGCTGCAAAAGAAGAAAAAGCAATAGTGGCTACAGTCCCCGAATTATATTGATCATGACAAAACCTGAAACTGTACTTTCCAGCATGACGGGATTTGCCCGGGTTGGTGGCCATTGGCGCGATGTGTCGTGGCAATGGGAACTGAAATCCGTCAACGGCAAGGCGCTGGACATGCGTTTTCGGTTGCCGTCGGGTTTCGACAATCTGGAAGCCCCGGCGCGTGGCCTGCTTCAACAAACTCTGAAACGGGGTAACCTCCAAATCAACCTTGCCCTGCAAACCCCACAGGCAGGAGAGGGCATCAGGGTCAATGCGCAGCTGCTGGATCAATTGGTCGTACTTGCCCAAAACCTCCGGGACCGGTTGGGGTCTGCGCCGATTCAGGCCGAAAATCTGTTGGCGCTCAGAGGCGTATTGGAAGTCGCCGAAGAGTCGGTCTCTGAGGATGACATGAAGCAGCGCGATGCTGCCATCCTGGCCAGTTTTGAAACAGCCGCAAGTGAACTCGTGGCTTCAAGGCAAAGCGAAGGAAAGCGGCTGGCGACTGTTTTGCAGTCCCAGCTTGATCGCATAACGTCGCTCACGATAGCTGCACGTCAATGTCCGGCACGCCAGCCCGAAGCCATCCGTCAGCGTTTGGCGGAACAAGTGGCGCGCCTGCTTGAACAATCCCAAAGCTTCGACGAGCAACGTTTGCATCAGGAGGCTTTGCTGCTGGCGACCCGCGCTGATGTTCAGGAAGAACTGGATCGCCTGCAATCCCATCTGGAAGCAGCCGATGGCCTGTTGCAAAGCCATGAACCTGTAGGGCGAAAATTTGATTTTCTTACACAGGAATTCAACCGCGAGGCTAATACGCTGTGTTCCAAGGCCACCGACAAAACCCTGACCAGCATTGGCCTCGACTTGAAAACCGTGATCGATCAACTGCGTGAACAAGTGCAAAATATCGAGTAACTTGCAGCGAATCGCAGAGCCAGCCATCCCGCAATGAGCGCCATCAAACCAAACCCCCATTCCCGCATTCCCCGTCGCGGATTGTTGTTTGTCATGTCCTCGCCGTCGGGAGCGGGCAAAACCACCTTGTCGCGCAAGCTCTTGGCAGCCGACAAAAACATAACCATGTCGGTGTCAGTCACCACGCGAAAACCAAGGCTGGGTGAAGTGGAAGGCAAAGACTATTTTTTCATTTCGCCCCAGCGATATGAGAAGATGGTGGAAGCGGGCGAGTTGTTGGAATGGGCCACGGTCTTCGGCAATTCCTATGGCACACCCAAAAAACCGGTCGAGGATGCCCTTGAGCAGGGGCGCGATGTGCTTTTTGATATTGATTGGCAGGGCACCCAGCAATTGGCGCAAGCCATGAAGGAAGATCTGCTCCGGCTATTCATTATGCCACCGACACCCGACACCTTGCGCGAACGCCAGAAAGCCCGCTCCCAGCATACAAGAACAGTC
>JANONM010000006.1:0-3794 GCA_031420855.1 Hyphomicrobiales bacterium | reverse complement strand
GATGACGAAATTTCCAAGGGCATTCATCGCGGTGTTGCAAAATATCCGCAGTTCAAGATTGTCGGTTCCGTGCATGGCGACTGGGCCCAGGAAGTGGCGCAAAAAGCCGTGGCTGGAATCCTGCCATCCCTGCCCGAGGTTGCGGCCGTGGTCACACAAGGTGGCGATGGTTATGGGGCGGCACAAGCCTTCAAGGCGGCGGGACGTCCGACGCCCACCATCATCATGGGTAACCGCCAGGATGAAATCCAGTGGTGGAAGGAACAGAAAGACGCCAATGGCTATGAAACCATGTCGGTTTCGATTGCACCCGGCGTTTCAACCCTCGCCTTCTGGGTGGCGCAAATGATCCAGGATGGCAAAAAAGTGCCGCAGGATTTGACCGTGCCTTTCCTGCAAATCGACCAGGCCACATTGGAAGCCAATTTGGCAACAACTGAAAAAGGCGGCGTTGCTAACGTCGAATATTCCGCCGCTGATTCTGCCAAAGTCGTTGGTGGCATGTAAAGCTTGAACGACGATACAATCACTCTCGACGGCGTCGAAAAATATTTCGGCGCCGTCAAGGCTTTGGCGGGGGTGAGTTTGCGGGTCATACCCGGCGAATGCGTGGGGCTGGTCGGCCATAATGGGGCTGGCAAGTCAACGCTGATGCATATCCTTGTCGGCACCCTGGCGCCGAGTGTTGGCGAGTTGTCGATTGCCGGAGAATCAATGACGGGGCGCTGGTCGGCTGCTGCGGCACGCCAACAGGGCATTCGCTGCGTGTTTCAGGAATTGTCCCTGTGCCCCAATCTGACAGTGGCCGAAAATACCCGCATCACCCATCGTGGATTGACAGGCTGGGGCTGGAAGAAACGTGCGCGAGATTTGATCGCGCAAAAGCTGGATGAAATTTTTCCGGGCCATGGCATTTCACCCGATGATGAAGTGGCTGACCTGGCAATCGGCAAACGCCAGATGGCGGAAATCGCCCGGGCCTTTACCGTTACTGACAACGCTCTTCGTTTGGTGGTGCTCGATGAACCGACATCGTCACTGGATGCTGTGACTGCCGAACAACTCATGGGCTTTGTCAAAACCGAAACAGCGCGGGGAACATCGGTCATCTTCATTTCGCATCTGCTGCGGGAAATTCTGTCGGTTTCCGATCGCATCGTGGTGATGAAGGATGGCAAGACGGTTGCTGATCGTGCAGCCCCCGAATTTACCCGCGATAGTTTGGTGGCGGCCATGGGGTCGGAAGCGCAACAAGCGACAAAACGCGGCGTTAACATTGCCAGCGCTGCCCCGGTGATGCTGAGGGCCAAACCGCTGACAGGTGGTGCCACCGAACTTGTGGTGCGCAGAGGTGAAGTGATCGGCCTCACGGGACTTGCAGGCCATGGTCAAACCCGCATGCTTTTGCAGCTTTATGGCAAACAGCATGCCGATGTGAAAGGTCCCATGGCCTTCATCGCCGGTGACCGACAGGCCGATGGCATTTTCACTCTTTGGTCGATTGGCCAAAATATTACCTTGCGTTCCCTTGCAGCGTTTCGGAAAGGCGGATTGATCGATGGGAAACGCGAGCGGGCCATGGCTGAGACGTGGAAAACCCGCATGGCCATTCGCACGCCTGATGTGAACAACAATATCCTCACACTTTCTGGCGGCAATCAGCAGAAGGCCTTGTTTGCGCGGGCTCTTGGTTCGGATGCCACGATCATCCTGATGGATGATCCGATGCGTGGTGTTGATATCGGCACCAAGCAAGAGGTTTATGGGATGATCCGCGCCCAAGCGGCGGAGGGGCGCAGCTTTGTCTGGTATACAACGGAAATCGACGAACTGGCACACTGCGACCGGGCTTATGTTTTCCGCAACGGCAGCATATCCGCCGAGCTTCAGGGCGACGATATATCGGAAGAAAATGTGCTGAAATTTTCCTTTGCCGAGGCTGCGGCATGATCAATCGCCGCTTCATCCGCCAGGCCTTGCCGTTCATGTCGCTGCTGATTGTGCTGCTGGCCACCTTCTATGTGCAGCCCCGGGCCATGAGTTATTTCGGCCTGAACCTGATGCTGCAATATGCCATCCCCATTGCACTGGCGACGATTGCGCAGATGTTTGTCATCACCGTCAATGATCTCGATTTATCAATTGGTCCGTTTGTTGGATTGGTCGGCTGCATCTCCGCAACGCTGCTGTTCAGCAATCCTGTGTTGGGGGTGCTCGTGTTGCTGTTGCTGATTGGTGTTTATGGCGCGGTGGGTGCCTTGATCCATGTGCGCAACCTGCCATCGATTGTTGTGACGCTGGGCCTTTCATTTGTCTGGTTGGGAATCGCTGTGCTCATTCTGCCATCGCCCGGCGGCAAGGCACCGGTTTGGCTGAAGGGCTTGATGGCGTTTCAGGTGCCTGTGGTGCCATTCCCGATTATCGCGGCCATCGTCATTGGCCTGGTGGTGCATGTGGCGCTGATGACCTCATCCCATGGTGTCATCGGGAGGGGTGCCGGCGGCAATGCCAAGGCCTTGACGCGGGCGGGCTGGTCGATGCTCAGGACCAAAATCGTGATGTACATGCTCTGCGGATTTTTTGGGGTGCTGTCGGGCCTGTGCCTGCTCGGACTCACCACGTCAGCCGATGCCCATGTGGCGGACCGTTACACGCTGTTTTCCATCGCTGGAGTCATTTTGGGAGGTGGTGAATTTATCGGTGGCCGCGTTTCGCCGTTTGGGGCGGTTGTGGGGGCATTGACTTTGGCGCTGGCGGGATCGTTTCTGATCTTTCTCAAGATATCGCCGGACTGGCAGATCGGGGCGCAGGGGGCGATTTTGATTGTGGTGTTGGCGCTTCGTGCCGCCGTGACCTATGGCGAGGCGAGGGCATGATCCGAAAACTCGCGGCACAAACCTGGGTCTGGTCATTTGTGGCGGCGGCCCTCGTCTGGCTGGCCACCATCACCTATACGGGAGGCCAGGGGGCGGGGGAAATTCTGACCGCTGCACTCTCCTTTGCCACCTTCACCATCATCGTCGGCCTTGGGCAGATGATGGTGATCACCCTGGGACCGGGCAATGTCGATCTGTCGATTCCTGCCACCATCACGCTTTCAGGTGTGGTCGCCATGAAGGTGATGGATACCAATACGGGCCTGATGCTGTTTGGCGTTTTGGCGGCGCTTGGGGTCAGCATGCTGGTCGGGGTGTTCAACTTTGCGCTGATCCGGTTGCTGCGCATTCCGCCGATCATCGCCACTTTGTCGTCAAGTTTTCTGGTTCTTTCCACCGCCATTTCCTATGGCCGTGGCATTCGCATCAAGCCGCCGCTGCCGCTCTCGGATTTTGCCACGTTGCGCTATTTCGGCATTCCGGTGGTGGCGGTTCTGGTGTTATTGATCAGTGTACTGATTTATGGGGTGCTCAACCGCACGCTCTATGGCCGCAGCGTTTTGGCGGTGGGACAAAACCTGCGGGCGGCGTGGCTGGCGGGGATCAATGTCGATCGCACGCGGTTTTTCACCTATGTATTAAGCGCTTTGCTCGCCGGGGTGTGCGGCATTCTGCTGTCGGGATTTTCCGGCGGTGCAGCACTTAACATGGGCGAAGAATTCCTGCTCGCCTCCATCGCCGTCGTCGTCATCGGCGGCACCTCGGTGGCGGGCGGCCGGGCCAATGTGCCGGGGGTGTGGGGTGCGGCATTGTTCATGTACCTGCTGGTGACCATGCTCAACACATTTGTCGCCAGTTCCGGAATCAGGCTGATTCTGAAGGGGTTGATCATCATCGCAGTGATCGTGGCAGCCGGGG
>JANONM010000005.1:0-4411 GCA_031420855.1 Hyphomicrobiales bacterium | reverse complement strand
GCCAAAACCAACATTGTGCCATTGAAAATCGAACGTATCATATCCCACTTCACGACACCTTCAACCGGACTGCAACTTTCGTTAAACTCCAATCCGTTGATTTTGAACGCATCACGACGTGGAACACGCAGCTTATCTTCATCCATTGCAGTTTCCCCTAGCTCCGTCGGCCAAGATTGACTGATTCTCGTAGATAATCAAGCGCAAGCTGTTACTCCGCCGCCTTCCTTGACATCGGATTGTTAGGATGCGTGGTCCAGTTGGCATAATCCGGATCAATCTTCTTCCCCGTCCGGGCGTCCGTGCCCTTGGTCTGCTGCACCATGGTGATACAGTTCGGCACCGGGCACACTTCAACGCAGAGATTGCACGCCACGCATTCGTCGTCCATCACTTCGAAATGACGCTTGCCGTCCTTCTCTTTCATGATGGCCTGGTGGGAGGTGTCTTCGCAGGCGGCGTAGCAGCGACCGCATTTGATGCAGGCGTCCTGGTCGATCAGCGCCTTGGCGATGTAGTTCAAATTCAAATATTGCCAGTCCGTGACATTCGGTACGGCGCGACCTCGGAAATCTTCGATGGTCTTGTAGCCCTTCTCATCCATCCACCTGCTCAAACCCGAAATCATTTCCTCAACGATCTTGAAGCCATAAGTCATGGCCGCCGTGCACACCTGCACATTGCCTGCGGACATGGAGATAAACTCCGCTGCATCGCGCCATGTTGTAATCCCGCCGATGGCGGAAATGGGCATGCCCCTGGTTTCTGCATCACGGGCAATTTCCGAGACCATGCTCAAGGCAATCGGCTTCACCGCAGGGCCGCAATAGCCGCCATGGGAACCCTTGCCGTCAATCGTTGGCATGGGTGCGAATGAGTCCAAATCCACATGTGTGATGGAATTGATGGTGTTGATCAGTGACACGGCATCAGCCCCACCGCGAAATGCTGCTGCTGCGGGTTTGCGAATATCGGTGATGTTTGGCGTCAATTTCACAATGACAGGCATGCGTGAATATTGTTTGCACCACTTCGCCACCATCTCGATATATTCCGGCACCTGACCCACGGCTGCACCCATGCCGCGTTCACTCATGCCGTGGGGGCAGCCGAAGTTCAGTTCAATGCCATCCGCACCAGTTTCTTCAACGCGGGCCAAAATCTTTTTCCACGCCTCTTCCTCACACGGCACCATGAGTGACACCACCATGGCACGGTCTGGCCATTGGCGTTTCACCTTCTTGATTTCCTGCAGGTTGATCTCAAGCGGACGATCGGTGATCAACTCGATATTGTTGAGGCCGAGCAAACGACGGTCCGGCCCATGTATGGCACCATAACGCGGACCATTGACGTTGACGACGGGCGGACCTTCCTCACCCAGGGTTTTCCACACCACACCACCCCAGCCTGCCTTGAAGGCGCGGACGACATTGTATTCCTTGTCGGTTGGTGGTGCTGAGGCCAGCCAAAAAGGATTGGGCGATTTGATGCCAACAAAGTTTGAGCGAAGGTCTGCCATTTGATTTTCTCTCTCTATTTCTTCTCCCTCCCCCTTGTGGGGAGGGCCGGGGTGGGGGTCGGGTGGTGTTGAAGAATAGAAAGGAAACCAAATTCTACCTTCCGAGCGACCCCCACCCTAACCCTCCCCACAAGGGGGAGGGGACGACTGCTAGCCAGTTTCTATCCCAATAAAAACGCATGAATGGATTCAGCCGCCCGCCTGCCATCATCAACCGCAGCCACTGTCAAATCCTGGCCACCCGCCGCACAATCACCACCCGCCCAAATGCCTGAGACCGATGTACGCTTTTCGCCATCAATGACAATGCGTCCGCCATCAAGCTTCAATGCACCACCTGTTGCATCCACATAGGTCTGGCCAATGGCCTTGAAAATCGTGTCGGCGGCAATGTCGAAGGTTTCACCCGTTGCAACCAGTTTGCCCTTCTGTATTTCCATGTAGTCACATTTCAAGCCCACGGCATTGCCAGCTTTGAGCAACAGTTTTTTGGGTGCTACCCAATGTTTGATTTTCACGCCCTTGATCTTTGCCAAGTCCTGCTCGAAGGTCGAAGCCTTCATCTGCGCCGCCCCACGCCGATAGAGAATGGTCACATCCTCAGCCCCCAACAGTTTTGATTGCACGGCCACGTCAATCGCCGTCATGCCACCGCCGATGACGACGACGCGGCGACCAACTTTGAGTTTCGACATATCCTTCGCCTGGCGCAATTCAGAAATGTAATCGACAGCATCTTCAAGGCCCGGAACACCATCGTGCTTGATCCCCAAGTCATTCACGCCTTGCAAGCCAATTCCCAAAAACACGGCATCAAATTCAGACTGCAAATCCTTGAGCTTCAACTTCTTGCCCAGCGCCTTGCCATGTTCGACAGCAATGCCACCGATGGCCAACACGAAGTCCACTTCCTTCCGGGCAAAGTCATCGACGGACTTATAAGCGGCAATGCCATATTCATTGAGGCCGCCAGATTTTTTCCGTGCATCAAACATCGTGACACGATGGCCATGCATGGCCAAGCGGTGCGCACAGGCGAGGCCCGCTGGCCCTGCACCGACGACAGCCACGGATTTGCCGGATGATTTTGCCCTGACATACGGATGTAGTTTCTCCGCCATCAGTGCATCGGTGGCATAGCGTTGCAACAAACCGATCTTCACCGGTTGGTCTTCCGAGGTATTGCGCACACAAGCTTCTTCGCACAGGGTCTCCGTGGGGCAAACCCTGGCGCACATGCCACCCAGAATGTTCTGGTCGAAAATTGTGACAGCCGCTGACTTTTCATGACCTGAGGCGATTTCGCGGATAAACAACGGAATGTCGATGGCAGTGGGACAGGCGGTCTGGCACGGCGCGTCGTAACAGAAAAAACAACGGTCAGACTCGACCAGCGCTTCCCGTGCCGACAATGGTGGATGCAGATCGCTGAAGTTCGCTTTGTAATCGGCCCGTGGCAAACGCCCCGCAGAAATATCCGGACCTTTGGTTTGTGCCCCAGATTTCATCGCGTTTCCTCCAGCACTTCAATGTAGCTGCAAGCGAAGTTGGCAGATTTTGTTCAAATGGTCAAATTTCAAGAGTTTGTGTGAATGCTTGCAAGTGAATGCCACAACGCTGATAGTTTGCAGAGGTTTTTTCAGTGTGGGGGTTGCGCATGACGTGGACAGATTATGTACCCTATCTCGCCAATGTTGCGGCTGGCTTGCTGTTCATCGGCTTTACCTTCCGCAATCCCCTGAAATTGCGCAGCTTCATGATTTTGGGAACCCTCACTTTTGTCCTGTATTGTATTCTGATTTCCCCCGACCCTTTGTGGACGGCCATCATCTCGTCCTTTGCCATTATCGCTGTCAACATTTACATGATGGCAAAGCTTTTGCAGGACAGCCGGATGTTCAAGCTTTCCGAAGAAGAGATGAAGTTGTTTGCGAAACTGCCGGGAATGACGCCCGGCCAATTCAAGCAGTTGCTGGGAATTGCGGAATGGCACGCGCCAAAAGTATCCATGCCCCTAACCAAGACCGGCGTCATGCCAAAAGCCCTGTATTATGTTCTCGACGGCCAGGTTGAAGTCAACCGCGACGGCAAGCGGTTTTCAGTGGGTCCCCATGCCTTCATCGGTGAGTTGGCATTCTTGAGGGAAAAACCCGCAACCGCCACGACTTTCGCAAACATCGGCGGGCTGATTGTCAGTTGGGAGCAGGAGGCACTGCGTGACCTGCTGCACAACAATGAAGGCTTGCGGCAAAGTTTCAATAGTCTGCTTTCCATCGACATGGCCGAAAAAATCGCAGGGCGTGCAGCCCCGTTGTTGGAGGAGCAAGCTGGGGCCGCAACGGCGTGAGTTCAGGACGCCAAGGTCTGCCGCACCATTTCCGGGTTGGCCGCAATCACCTTGAGATAGGCCCGTGTCGGCGCATCTGGTTCTGATCGTCCTTGTTCCCAGTCACGAAGTGTACCCAGCGGAATGCGATAGCGTTCAGCGAATTCTTCTTGGGTTAACTGCAAGGCCCGCCGCAAGGCTTTTGAGCGCGGCAAGATCTTTACTTTTGCCAGTTGTTCCGCCGTCATCATCCGGTCTGCGGGGTCTGGCCCGTCCGTGATAACGGGTGGATCAACTGGTGAAAGCTCTTCGACATGGCCATCGGCATACGTTTTAAATCTGCGCCCGTCAGGAAAAATTCTCGTGATAGTATCTTGCTTGCTCATTTTTTGTTGCCCTCCGGGCAGAAATCAATCTGATATTTGGTGGTCGTTCTGTATAAACCACATAGTAGAATTTGCTCTGAAACTGACCAACAACCACGGTGCGCTCCTCAAAATCACACGCGTCTGGCCAGTCGATAGAGAAGGGATCGGCAAACGCTTTTGTCGCCTCTTCGAACG
>JANONM010000004.1:0-2911 GCA_031420855.1 Hyphomicrobiales bacterium | reverse complement strand
AGATTGCGGCCCAGAATTTCGTCGAAGGCATCAATGGCGGGTTCGGCACCCAATTCCGCCAAGCGTTCCAGCACGCGGGCATATTCGCCAGCCAAGGCATCAAAAGCAGCGGCCAAAAATGCGCCGGAACCACAGGCAGGGTCGAGGATGGTGAGGGCGCGAAGGCTTTCCAGATAGTCCAGCCAGAATTTGGTTTCGATGGCATCTGACGGCCACAAAGCCTCATCGTCAGACTTGGGCAAAGCATAGCGGCCTGTGTGCTTTTTTAGCAAAGTATTAAAGCGCTCGGCCAAGGTGCGGCCAATGGTGTGTTCGACGAGGAAACGCGCGATATGGTCGGGCGTATAAACCACACCTTCTTTTTTGACTTTGCCTACCTCAGGCGCAGGCTTGCCCTCGGCTTCGGCCCGCAGTTTTTCGAGGTCCGTGATGGACTGTTCAAAAATGCGGCCCAGAACCGTGACGGGAACTTCATTGCCAAAGTCCCAATGTTCGAGGTCGGCAATCGCCGTGGCAAGGTGATCGGGAAGCTTGAGGGCGTCTACCTTAGGGTCAGGCGCAAACAAGCCGCCATTATAGGCCCAGATGTGGAGTGGATGACCACTGCCCACATCGACAGCCTCAAACAGGTCTTTGAAATTATTCCAGAGCGGGATGGGTTTTATCGTGGCAATCTGGGTGGCGGCAGTCTGCAAAAGCCTGGGCGGCAGCAGCCCGGTGCCACCACCAAAAGCCACAAACAGAATCCGGTCCAGCAGTTTTTGCACAGGCTCGATGGCCAAGCGACGGTTCAGCTTTGGGCCATCCGCCGCAGTGGTGACATAGGTCAGAATGTGATCACGCAAAGTCTTGTATTGTTTATACAGATCATCGGTGACAGTTTTGAGTGCATTGTCGGTTGCCAACAACAGCGCTTCGGTTTTCCCGCTGAGCAATTGCTTCGCGTCGAGCAACATATAGAGCCGCCGCAATTCGTCCGGGTCATCAAGCCGCTTGAGATCGAACATCTCATAACAATCGCGGCCACGGCCAAAACGATAGAGACGGATTTCAACGCAGTTTGATACCAACACCCAAGACACGCCCGGCGCGTCCATGGCGTAACCCCAGGCCTGTTGCACCGGGCTTTGGCCACGGCCCGGAATGATGGCATCGAGGTTAGTAAATGAGGGTCCCTTCATTTCGAGGGGAGCGATCAGCTCATCGCCATCCTTGTCGGAGAAGTGGCCGATGGCGGCGTCGGCTGAACCTGTACGAATGCCTTTTTCGATGTGCAATGAGAATGTGCTGTCAGGGTCGTAGCGCGAATAGCCCAACACCGTTCCCAGTATTTTCGCATAGAAAATGTCGCGAACGCTGGTTTCCTTTTGCTTTGCAAAACCCGCACTCTTGGCAATCCGCGCGTAGTCCTTGGCCGCCGCAAGTTGCTCTTTGGTTGGATTAAAGACACTGACTTTGATTGCGTCTTCCAATATCCGTGGCGTGACCAATGGAACACGTACAGCCTTGCGCGTCTGACTCTTTGCAGGGCCAGACCCAGAGCCGTAAGGAAGATCAACTCCTGCTGATAAGAAAAGGTCGGTCACGCTTCCATCTTAGGGATATTCGGCACGCTGTCCAACAGGCAACCGTCAATTATCCAGAAAACTCCTGAGCTTCCTGCTCCGGCTCGGATGTTTCAGCTTCCTCAGCGCCTTGGCTTCGATCTGCCTGATGCGCTCTCTTGTCACCGAGAACTGTTGTCCCACTTCTTCCAGCGTATGATCGGTGTTCATGCCGATGCCGAAGCGCATTCTCAAAACGCGTTCTTCACGCGGTGTGAGTGAAGCCAGCACGCGGGTTGTGGTTTCGCGGAGGTTCGCCTGGATCGCAGCGTCGATGGGAAGTATTGCGCCCTTGTCTTCGATGAAATCGCCGAGGTGTGAGTCTTCTTCGTCGCCCACCGGGGTTTCCAGCGAGATGGGTTCCTTGGCGATTTTCATCACTTTGCGGACTTTTTCCAGCGGCATCGACAGTTTTTCTGCCAATTCCTCTGGTGTCGGTTCGCGGCCGATTTCGTGCATCATCTGGCGTGAGGTGCGCACGATCTTGTTGATGGTTTCGATCATGTGCACCGGAATACGAATGGTGCGCGCCTGATCTGCGATAGAACGCGTAATGGCCTGACGAATCCACCATGTCGCATAGGTCGAGAACTTGTAGCCGCGGCGATATTCGAATTTATCAACAGCTTTCATCAAACCGATGTTGCCTTCCTGAATCAAATCGAGAAATTGCAAACCACGGTTGGTGTATTTCTTGGCGATGGAGATGACGAGGCGCAAATTGGCTTCGACCATTTCCTTCTTGGCGATGCGTGCCTCGCGCTCACCCTTTTGCACCTTGCCGACGATGGAACGGAATTCCTGGATTTGCAGGCCGGTGGCGGATGCGAGTTCATAGATCTCGTCGCGGATGACGCGGATCGATTCCTTTTCGTCATTGGCCCATTTTTTCCAGCCATGCTTGACCAGGCGACCAACGCGTTTCAGCCATTCACCGTCAAGTTCGTGGCTTTGGTATTCTTTCAGGAATTCTTCACGCGGCACCCGGTAGGTTTCGGCCAGCCGCATCAAGCGGCCTTCAAGCTGGTTCAGGCGCTTTGAAATGTCATAGAGCTGATCGACCAGCGCCTCGATGCGGGCGTTGTTCAGCGACAGGGATTTCACCATGCCGATGATATCGTCGCGCAGTTTCTTGTAGCGGCGTTCCTGGGAGGGCGAAAGGTTCTCGCCTTCCTGCACTTCCTGATCCTGCAGCTTGCGCAAGGATTTATAGAGCCGTGCAATCTCGTCGAACACCTCCAAAACTTTTGGCTTCAGTTCGATTTCCATGGCCGACAGCGACACGCCGAGGTCATCGCCCTCGTCGT
>JANONM010000003.1:0-5864 GCA_031420855.1 Hyphomicrobiales bacterium | reverse complement strand
GATCTTGTTGTCGTAGCCCCGGCCACAGCCGACCTCATGGCAAAAATGGCATCAGGCCTCGCCAATGATCTTGCGTCCACCACACTTCTGGCCACCGACAAGAAGGTTCTGGTTGCTCCTGCCATGAATGTCAGGATGTGGCACCATGCGGCCACACAACGAAATCTCCGTGTACTGACGGATGATGGAATTTTGTTCGTTGGTCCCAATGCGGGCGACATGGCTTGCGGAGAATTCGGCCTCGGTCGCATGGCTGAACCTTCAGAAATTCTTGCCGCCATTGAAGCAGCTCTATCTCCTCAACCGAAACCCTTGGCAGGCAAACATGTGCTGATCACCGCAGGCCCGACACGCGAGGCGATTGATCCCGTGCGCTATATCTCCAACCATTCCTCCGGCAAGCAAGGTTATGCCATTGCCGTTGCAGCATTGAAACTGGGTGCCCGCGTAACGCTGGTGTCAGGCCCGGTGAATTTGGCCCCGCCGCCGGGTGCCAATGTCTTGTCGATAATAACCGCAGATCAAATGTTGCAGGCGGCAGAGCACGCCCTGCCCGCCGACATTGCAATATTCACGGCTGCCGTGGCCGATTGGAAGGTGGCCAAGGCCGCATCTGAGAAAATGAAAAAGCAGCATGACGGTTCATTGCCTTCCCTGATGCTCAGCGAAAATCCCGATATTTTGAGAATCATCGCCACGTCGAAAATGCGCCCGCAACTCGTCGTAGGCTTTGCGGCTGAAACCGAAAGCATCGTCGAACACGCCAAGGCCAAACTGGCCCGGAAAAACTGCGATCTCATGGTTGCCAATGATGTGAGTGCGGAGAACAATGTGTTTGGCGGCGATGCCAACACTGTGCATCTGGTTTCAAAGTCAGGCGTCGATAGTTGGCCCAAACTTACCAAGACTGAAGTGGCGGAGCGCTTGCTGAGCAAGCTGGTGGACCTGTTGTGAAAGTCCAAATTCTTCGGCTTCCCAACGGCGCAGATTTGCCCCTGCCATCCTATGCAACGCCTGGTTCCGCTGGCATGGATCTTCGTTCTGCCGAATCCCTCACGCTGAAACCCGGCGCCCGCGCCCTGGTCTGCACTGGCATGGCCATTGCACTCCCCGAAAACACCGAAGCCCAGGTCCGCCCCCGCTCGGGTTTGGCTGTAAAACATGGCGTAACCGTGCTCAATGCACCCGGCACCATCGACAGCGATTATCGTGGCGAGATCAAGGTACCACTGATTAATCTGGGTACGGATGATTTTGTCATAACAAGGGGGGACCGCATCGCACAGATGGTGGTGGCACCTGTGGCGCAGGTGATGATGACTGAAGTTGCCTCACTGGATGAAACGACACGCGGCCTTGGCGGCTTTGGCAGTTCAGGAAATAATTGAGAGTAATTGAGTTGTTGCAAGAAAACGTGTAAACGCTCAGCAACAAAAGGTCCTAGCCATGCGCGATGCTTTTTCAATTCAATTGCCTGCGGAACAAGTCCGCTTTCTTGACAAGCTGGCAAAAGACACGGCCAAGTCCCGCAATCAGATCATTTCGAATGCAGTGGCGCTGATGATGAAAAATTTTGAATATGTGGCTCGGCTTGTGGAGGAAGCGGACGCGGATTTTGCCGCAGGTCGCGTCATTAGTCATGAAGAAGTCATGAAACACTCTCAAGCGATTGTTGACCGAACCGTCGGGCGTCGCTCTGATCGAGCCTCGTCTCCAAAACGGGTAGGCCGGGAAAATCAGTTGGAGTATTGAATGTTGCAAAGAGATTGCTTCCATCTTCCTATTACCAAATTTGTCTAATTGACCTGCTTGAAATGAATCACAACCCTAGCCGCCGTCATTCCCGCGAAGGCGGGAATCCCGCTGCAAGCCATGAGTCCCGCACTACCAAAGCGGGATCCCCGCCTTCGCGGGGAAGACGGCATTAGAGGATTGGTTTTATTACTTGGATTGAATGAACCATGCCCCTCTCTGACTCCGAACTCGAACGCTATGCCCGTCACATCGTCCTGCAGGAAGTCGGTGGTCCCGGACAGAACAAGTTGAAGCGATCCTCCGTGCTGGTCGTAGGCGCTGGTGGTCTTGGCGCACCTTTGCTCATGTATCTCGCTGCGGCCGGAGTTGGTCGTGTCGGTATTGTTGACGCTGATACGGTATCATTATCGAATTTGCAGCGGCAGGTCATCCACAGCACCGACCGTGTCGGCATGTTGAAAACCGAAAGTGCGGCCCGGCAAATCGCCGCCATCAATCCCCATGTCAAAGTGGAGCAGCATCCCTATCGCATCACTGCGGACAACGCCCTTGCATTGATTTCCGATTATGACATCGTGGCCGATGGTTGTGATAATTTCCCCACGCGGTTCCTCGTCAGTGACGCCTGCTATTTCGCCCGCAAAACCCTGGTCTCAGCCGCCATCGGCCAGTTTGATGGCCAGATATCAACCTACAAACCCCACCTGAAAAGACCCAATGGCGAAGCTTGGCCCACCTACCGCTGCTTCTTGGGTGATTTGCCGGAGCGAGGGCTTTTTCTGGCCTGTGAAGAAGCTGGCGTCTTGGGTGCGCTGCCCGGCATCATCGGCTCCATGCAGGCCATGGAAGTGATCAAAGAGTTGCTGGCCATCGGCGAAAGCCTGGCCGGGCGAATTTTGATGTACGACGCTTTGCTGGGCCGCTTTTTTGAAACGAGTTTGAGTTGGAACCCGGCCAATCCGCTGACAGGCAACAATCCCACCATCACATTGCTTGACGGCGCAAACTACAAGGAATGATCAGCCGTTCTCGCCCAAAAGAGCCATGATTTCGGCACCCAGTTGCATGTCATCCAAGTGACCGAAACCCATGCGACGCAAATTCCCCTTGCGGTCAATCAGCAACATCGTGGGTGTGCCTTGCATGCCGTAAAGCTGCATGGTCTGCGGAATGGGGTGATCTGGCAGGCTTGGCTTGTCCACGCCAACAGGAAACGTGATGCGGTTCTCGTGCAGAAAGGCTTTCAGTGAAACAGGCTCCATGGCGGCATGATGTTCAAACACCGTATGCAGTCCGATGATGCTGAGGTCTGATCCTTTGAACATGGTGTGCGCTTTTCGCATTTGCGGAATCAATTCCGAAACACAGCCCGGGCACAACATTTGAAAAGCCCCCACCGCCACCACACGGCCCCGAAGAGATGCCAGCGTGATGTCGATGTTGCTGTTCAGCCATTGGCTGACGATCCATTCCGGAGCAGGTGCTGTGTTCGTTTCGTCAATATTGTGCATTGTGGTTTCTCGCTGTTCGAGGCAGGTCAAGATTATCGACGATCGTACCAAAAACATCCACCAAACACACTTTGAACTACATAAAGATATCTTTATATCGCTCTTGCCCCCCAGCCCATCCCTTGCTAGAAGCCCGCCATCGCAAAGAGGATTTGACCATGAGCAAGCACGATTACGTTGTCGCCGACATTAAACTCGCCGAATGGGGCCGCAAGGAAATGGACATGGCCGAGGTTGAAATGCCGGGCCTGATGTCCACCCGCGCCGAATATGCCAAGGCACAGCCCTTGAAGGGTGCCCGCATCACCGGCTCCCTGCACATGACCATTCAAACGGCTGTGCTGATCGAAACCCTGAAGGCCCTTGGCGCTGACATTCGCTGGGCCTCCTGCAACATTTTCTCCACGCAAGATCACGCTGGCGCCGCCATTGCCGCAGCTGGCATTCCGGTATTTGCCGTAAAGGGTGAGTCTCTCAAGGAGTATTGGGAATACACCGCCAGGATTTTTGAATGGCCCGATGGCAAGCCATCCAACATGATTCTCGATGATGGCGGCGATGCCACCATGTATATTTTGTTGGGAGAAGAATCGGAATCAAACCCTGCGCTGATTGCCCATCCGAAAGCCGAAGAAGAGGAATATCTCTTCGCCCAGATCAAGAAGCGTCACAAGGAACAGCCAGGCTGGTTTGCGGCACAACGCAAGGCCATCATCGGTGTAACCGAAGAAACCACCACCGGCGTGCACCGTCTTTATGAGTTGCAGAAGAAGGGCAAATTGCCATTCCCTGCCATCAATGTGAATGACAGTGTAACCAAGTCGAAGTTCGACAATAAATATGGCTGCAAGGAATCCCTGGTTGACGCCATTCGCCGTGGCACCGACGTGATGATGGCGGGCAAAGTTGCAGTGGTCTGCGGCTATGGCGATGTTGGCAAAGGTTCTGCCGCTTCGCTGCGTGGTTCAGGTGCGCGAGTCATCGTCACGGAAGTTGATCCGATCTGCGCCCTGCAAGCCTCCATGGATGGCTTTGCGGTTCAGACCTTGCAGCAAGCCTTGCCCACCGCTGATATTTTCGTGACAGCCACCGGCAACAAGGATGTCATCACCCTTGATGACATGAAGCAAATGAAGGACATGGCGATTGTTTGCAACATCGGCCACTTCGACAATGAAATCCAGGTTGCCGAATTGAAGAATTTCCCCTGGACCAACATCAAGCCACAGGTGGACCTGATCAAGTTCCCCAAGGGCAACCGCATGATCCTGTTGTCGGAAGGCCGTCTGGTGAACTTGGGCAACGCCACGGGCCATCCCAGCTTCGTGATGTCAGCCTCATTCACCAACCAGACCTTGGCCCAGATCGAAATCTACACCAACCGCAGCAATGACAAGTACAAGAACGAAGTCTATGTGCTGCCCAAGCACCTCGATGAAAAAGTCGCCCGCCTGCAGTTGGATAAGCTCGGCGTAACCCTTACCGAATTGAAACCCGAACAGGCATCCTACATTGGCGTGACACAGCAGGGTCCATTCAAGTCGGATGCTTACCGGTATTGACGTGTTAATCGGCCAAGTGAGGTGGTTTTTCTACGTCGGCGAAGAGACCTCATCCGTCTCGCGCTTAAGCGCGATCCACCTTCTCCAACTTCGTTGGAGAAGGAACGGGTCTCGAACATCGTCCCTTCTCCACTTCTTCGTGGAGAAGGTGGCGCAACGCGCCGGATGAGGTCCTTGGGCACTTTGCGTTCGCTCCAACTTGTGCGAACTTTAAAAGGGCAAGCCAAAGTGGAGATACATTCTTGCCCGATCCGATTTTGACTGACGTGGCAACCGCCACAAATTTGCGCGAAGGCCCTGCTGGCGTTGAAGCCGTCGTGCGTGAAATCGTCCGTGCAGGGAACATCCGCTTGGCCGACGCAGCCCGTGGTGCAAGACTGCCACTGCCCGTCGCCACAGCCATTCGCCGCGAGCTTGAAAAGCGCGGACTGTTGCAACGTGACCATGGTCTTGCTTTGAGTGAAACCGGACAGCGGTGGGCGCGAGATGAACTGGGGTTAGGCGAACCGCTGCAATTGCATATCCCATTGCGACCGACACATCCCTTGCCGTCGCAACTACATCTCGCTGAATCGACATTGCAGGATTTGTTGACAGCGGCACCCGCCGCCGATGTCACCCTCGACCAGGCGCCCTGTACGGCGGAAACTGCCATCCGCCGTGCGGCATTGCTTTATCAGTGTGGCGGTCTTGAAGGTCGTCGCGTGCTGTTGATCGGTGATGATGATTCAGTTTCCGTCGCCTGCGCCCTGCTTGGCAAACTGGTGGCATCCCGGCCATTGGCGCGTCGCATCATGGTGCTGGATATCGATCCCAAGCGCCTCTCCTTCATCCGCGATTGCGCTTCTCGACATGGGGTGGAAATCGAAACCTTGCAACATGATTTGCGCCAGACCTTGCCAGCAGAACTCAGCGGTGCCTTCGATACGTTCATCACCGACCCGCCCTATACGTTGGAAGGTGCCAAGCTGTTTCTCACCCGTGGCATTGAGGGCATCGAGGCAGGGCGCGGCCAAGCCATGTTTTCATTTGGCCA
>JANONM010000002.1:0-5761 GCA_031420855.1 Hyphomicrobiales bacterium | reverse complement strand
GGCACAAACGGAAGTTTGACGACGGTTGCAGGCAATGCCTTGTCGCGCACCAGCAATTGCACGGATGTTCCAGCCGCAGCCGATGCTGTCTCCAAATAACCCATCGCCACAGGGCCATTCACCGTGGGGCCGAAACCGCCTGATGTGATTCTGCCAATCTCGCGACCTGCTGCATTTTGAATGATCGTGCCTTCACGGGCGGGGGCGCGGCCGTCGGGCTTGATGCCGACGCGCTTTCGCTTGACGCCGGAGATGATTTCATTTTGCACACGGGCCGACCCAATAAATCCGCCGACTTCCCGCCGACGTTTGGCAATCGACCACATCAGGCCGGCTTCGTTGGGGGATGTGGTTTCGTCGATGTCGTGGCCGTAGAGACATAAGCCTGCTTCGAGCCGCAGTGAATCGCGGGCACCGAGGCCGATGGGTTTGACGGCGTTGTTGGCCAGCAGGAGTTGCCAGAGTTTCACGGCGTCTTCCGAGCGGACTGAAATTTCAAATCCGTCCTCACCTGTGTAACCAGAGCGCGAGACATGGACTTCCACACCACCCAGCGACAGTTCAGCCGAATGCATAAAGGCCATTTCCCCAGCTTTTGGGTCAAGTGCCGTCAACACAGCTTCGGCCTTTGGACCTTGCAGTGCCAGCAACGCCAGACCATCCCAGACTTTCAGTTCAACAACATCCGGCAGATTGGACATGATATGCGCATAGTCACCCAGTTTTCGCCCGGCGTTCACCACCACATAAAACGCACCCTCCATGCCCTTCCCGGCCGAGCGGGTGATCATCAAGTCATCGAGAATACCGCCTGCTTCATTCAGCAACTGCGAATAGCGCTGCTGGCCAGGCACCAGACTTCGCAAGTCTGCGGGCACAATTTTTTCGAGCACCGTGCAGGCCGTATCAAAGTCCGACGCGATGACAGAACACTGGCCCATATGGGACACATCAAACAGTCCGGCCTGTTGGCGGGTCCAGTTGTGTTCGGTCAATACACCTGTGGAATAATGGACAGGCATGGCATAGCCCGCAAAAGCCACCATTCTGGCGGCAAGGCGCAGATGTTCATCATGCAAGGCTGTGTGGTGAAGGGTTTCGCTCACGCTGATCTCCTGACAACAAGGTTCAAGCCCACAACGCATTGTGAACTTGCCCCCTCTGTCAGGAACCTGAGAGTTTTCATTTCGCCGTCACTTGAGACACGACGAAACTTTCTCCTTCGGTGAGCGGCCCTTCTCGGAACCTCTGCTCTCCAGAGTGTACTCCACGCCCACGCGGTCCATTTGCCTGAGAGTTTCCGGGGCGGTTGCTCCTTCGGCGCTGGCGAAAAACCAGTCTCTCCCGCAGCGGGCGGTTACGGGACAACAAACTAGACTGAAGGGCGAACATGTCAAGCCGCTTTGTTAATTGTCGGCTTCATGCGTTGCTTCTTCTTGGCCATCACCGAGATCGAAAGAGCATTTCCAGTCATAGCCAAGGCATCAACCAATGAACTCAATGTCGACTCATGCCGCACATCGAGCGCCCGGTCCACTTGCGGCATGTGCCATTTCAACTTTCGCGCCAGTGCCGCCTTGCCAAGTCCCTGCCGCAACATGGCATTCCACAACGCCACTTTTGCCGCCACAGCAGGACGCAATTCGACATAATGACGGCCTGATGCTTTCGGCTCCGAAATGATTTCCCGATCAGCCATTCGCGCCATCATCACCGTTTCAATGGCATCCACAGCCTGCAGCTTTGCCTCTTCCAGTGTTTCACCGAAAGTAATGGCATCAGGCAAGTCTGGCACTGTTACGAGAAAGGTGTCGTTCGAATCCTTTTTCACCCGAATTGCATAACGCATGACTATTCCTCAATTACAAGCTGTTTCAAAATTGCTTTCCAAAGTCCGATGCCGATTTCCTTGGAGCCATGCATGGGTAAAACCGATCTCTTGTTGCCCAGCCTGACAATCAAATGGCTGCCCTTGCCCGGTTCAAAACGGCATCCCTTGGCTGCGAGATAGCGCTTGGCCTGCTTGCTGTTCATGACGCAACATAAATGTTGTGCACTGGCAATTCAACTGCAAACTTGACTTCCCGCGTTACCACCGCCATTTCTGCCTGATGACCCTGCCCCCCCTCAAAATCCTCCTCGCTGCACCCCGTGGTTTTTGTGCCGGGGTTGTGCGGGCCATCGACATTGTCGAGCGGGCGTTGGATGTTTATGGGGCGCCGGTTTATGTGAGGCATGAGATTGTCCACAACAAGTTTGTCGTCGATGGCCTGAAAGCCAAGGGTGCGATTTTTGTCAAGGAGCTGGATGAAATCCCGGCGGGGGATTTTCCCGTGGTGTTTTCGGCCCATGGCGTACCGAAGGCCATTCCGGCAGAGGCGGATCGGCGCAAGATGTTTCAGCTCGATGCGACCTGTCCGCTGGTGACCAAGGTGCACATGGAGGCACAACGGCATTTCAACCAGGGCCTCGAAATCATCCTGATTGGCCACAAGGGTCATCCGGAAGTCATCGGTACCATGGGGCAATTGCCTGTTGGTGCCATGACACTGATCGAAACGGTTGAGGACGCTGAACAGCTCCAGGTGCGAGATGTCAACAAGCTGGCCTATGTAACGCAGACAACGCTTTCCGTCGACGACACCAAAGACGTGATCGCGGTGTTGCGCCGCCGCTTTCCGGCCATCACCGGACCGTTCAAGGAAGATATTTGTTACGCCACCACAAATCGCCAGGAAGCCGTGAAGTCCATTGCGGAAAAAATTGATCTGTTGCTCGTGGTGGGCGCTCCCAATTCCTCCAACTCCAAACGGCTGGTCGAAGTGGGTGAGAAGAACGGCTGCCCGCGGGGCTTGCTGGTGCAGCGGGCGACAGATCTGGATTGGTCAACCTTGCGGGGGTTGAAAACCATCGGCCTGACGGCTGGTGCATCCGCTCCGGAAGTGCTGGTCAATGAAATCATTGAGGCGTTTCGTGGCCACTATGATGTGAGTGTTGAAAAGGTGACGTTGCGCGAAGAGAATGTATCTTTCAAATTGCCACGCGAGTTGCGCGACAACCCACCCGCCGCATGACAGTTGTGATCCATACCGACGGTGCCTGTTCGGGCAATCCTGGGCCAGGGGGTTGGGGAGCCATCCTGGACTATAATGGCACCCGAAAAGAATTGTCAGGCGGCGCTGCCGATACCACCAACAACCGCATGGAAATCCAGGCGGCTGTCGAAGCCCTCAATGCGCTTAAACGTCCGTGTACGGTTGAAATGCACGTGGACTCCCAATATGTGAAAGACGGCATTACCAAGTGGATACACAGCTGGAAGAAAAACGGCTGGAGGACCGCCAACAAAAAGCCCGTCAAGAATGTTGAGTTGTGGCAAGCCCTGGACGAAGCCAACAAGCGCCACGAAATTACATGGCACTGGGTTAAGGGGCACGACGGCCACCCCGACAATGAACGGGCCGATGAGTTGGCGCGGCAGGGGATGCAACCGTTCAAGCGGTGACAGGCCCTCATCCGTCTCGGGCTTCGCCCGATCCACCTTCTCCATCTGCGATGGAGAAGGGACAGGTCGCAATGTCGTCGCTTCTCCACGCCTTCGTGGAGAAGCTATAGCAGATGCTGCCGATTCGAACTTACAAGGTGGCGCAACGCGCCGGATGAGGTCCCTTGCTTGGCATTGAGCATTGATAGAGAAATCAAGGACAAGGTCCGTTGCTTACTTTGTAGAGCCGGAATTCCCGGTGCTCGCCCGTGGCTGCGACATTCAGTTTGTCTTCTGCATCGTCAAAACGCAGATATGTCTGGTTGGTGATGCGGATGGCCTGTTTGCCTTTGTCGCGGCCCCGGTCGGTTATGGCGAAACGTCCGCCATCGGACTCAACGCCACAACTCAACTCGTCACCCTTGGGCAGACATTCAACGAGGTTGCCCTGATAGCGTTTTGTCTTGCGAAACACGGCATCCAACCGATCCAGATATTCAAAGGGGCCATCTGGGCCTTGGCCGACGCCGATCTGAAGTCTGATTTTGACGATTTGCTGCTTTTTGTGTTGGCGCAGATATCTGGCCTCATAAACGCGCTCGTAACAGCCTTTGAATGCAGCGCGTGTTGAACTCATTGGTGCAAGCAGCACGGCTGCACAGGTCACTACAAGAATTGTCTTCATTTCCGGACTCCCACGAATCGACGGGATGTTACGGGATTCACCACGGATATTGTAGTCCGGCACTTTGACTGCCAATCGGTTTGGCCTTTTGCAGGAACTTGCATTAAACGCCGCTCACCATGATCCGCATCGATTCCATTTCAAAACAAAACGGCCATCAAATTCTTTATGTTGAGGCCTCTGCTGCCTTGAACCGGGGGGAGAAAATTGGCCTCGTTGGTCCCAATGGCAGTGGCAAGACCACCTTGTTTCGCATGATCTCCGGGCAAGAGGAGCCGGATGAAGGTCAGCTCTCTGTTGATCGCGGCATTACGATTGGTTACTTCAGCCAGGATGTGGGCGAAATGGCGGGGCGCAGTGCTGTTGCCGAAGTGATGGAGGGGGCAGGGCCGGTGAGTGCGGTTGCCGCTGAACTTGCAGCACTGGAAGCAGCCATGGGCGATCCCGAACGCGGGGACGAAATGGATGCGATCATCGCCCGCTATGGCGAGGTGCAGGCACATTTCGAAAAGCTCGATGGCTATGCCCAGGATGCGCGGGCGCGAGAGGTTCTTGCGGGGTTGAGTTTCTCCCAGGAGATGATGGACGGTGATGTGGGCAAGCTTTCCGGTGGCTGGAAAATGCGCGTTGCCTTGGCCCGCATTCTGCTGATGCGGCCCGATGCCATGTTGCTCGATGAACCATCCAACCATCTTGATCTCGAAAGCCTGATCTGGCTGGAAAGCTTTTTGAAGAATTACGATGGCATGTTGCTGATGACTTCCCATGACCGGGAATTCATGAATCGCATCGTGACCAAGATTGTGGAAATCGATGGCGGTGAATTGACCAGCTTTTCCGGTGACTATGAATTTTATGAGCAGCAACGGACACTAAACGAGAAGCAACAGCAGGCATCGTTTGACCGGCAGCAAGCCATGCTGGCCAAGGAGCTGAACTTCATCGCGCGTTTCAAGGCCCGGGCATCCCATGCCGCACAAGTGCAGTCGCGTGTGAAGAAACTGGAAAAGATCGACCGTGTGGAAATGCCCAAGCGCCGGGAAACCGTGGCCTTTGATTTTGCCCCCGCACCGCGCTGTGGTGAAGATGTGGTGAGTCTGGCTGGCGTTCACAAGGCCTATGGCAGCCGTTCGATTTATGCCGATCTGGATTTTCAAATCCGGCGGCGCGAGCGCTGGTGCATCATGGGTGTGAATGGTGCCGGAAAATCCACGCTGTTGAAACTGATTGCGGGAACAACGGAGCCGGATCAGGGTCGTGTGGCTGTTGGTGCAAGCGTAAAGATGGGCTATTTCGCCCAGCACGCCATGGAATTATTGGACGGCGAAGAAACGGTGTTTGAATTTCTGGAATCGTCATTTCCGCAGGCGACACAAGGTTCACTCCGCGCCTTGGCCGGTGCCTTCGGTTTTTCCGGCGATGACATCGAGAAAAAATGCCGCATCCTTTCAGGCGGCGAAAAAGCCCGCCTCGTCATGGCCCGCATGCTCTATGATCCGCCAAATTTTCTGGTGCTCGACGAACCCACCAACCATCTCGATTTGCTGACGAAAGAAATGTTGATCAAAGCGCTTGGCACTTACGAAGGCACC
>JANONM010000001.1:0-6497 GCA_031420855.1 Hyphomicrobiales bacterium | reverse complement strand
GCCCAAGGCCAGTGAACATAGTGTTGCTTTGATCCGATTCATGATGCTTCTCCGTCCTGTGTTCCATTTAAACTAAAATGCTTGCGCACAACAAATGTCATTTGCGTGATGAGAGTTCCAGTAAATCACTGGCCCGCAGCCATTCCGGTGTACCGCGTTTGAATTGCTCCTGGGCTTTCTTGGCCTTGGTCAGCGCCAGTTTCTTGTCGCCTTGCAACCAGTAATATTCCGCCGTAGCCAATTCGGCGCGGGCAGGATCTCCTTTGATGCCATAAGCCCGGGCCTGCATCTTGTAGACATCGGGCGTGTCTCCTTCGGTTTTCTTGGCCAGCACCAGCAATTTTAAAGCTTTGTCAGCATTTGCGGGGGTTTCAGAGCCAAGCAGAAGCTGGGCGTGAAGTATTTGCAACAAGCCATTGTTTGGCAGCAATTTTCTGGCTTGCTCGATGGGCGGAATGCCGCGCTCAAACTGGGCATTTTCGAGCAGCGCTTGGGCCTTCAATTCCCAGAAGTAAGGATTTTCCGGCAGTTCCTCAATCAGGCTGTCGATCAGCGGCAAGGCGTTCTTGATGTCGCCGCGGCGAAACATGGCAATGGCCCGGGCATAGCGCGATGGCAAGGATTTGTCAGTGGAGGGATAACGCTGGAAAACCCGTGAGGTGCCTTGCATGTAGCCCACGAGTTTGGCCTTCACGAGGTCGTAGCGCAGCTTTTGGCCGGGGTCAGTGGGCTTGCCAAAATACACGGATTTCCGGGCCTCAATGCTTAAACTCTGTATCCGGTCCAAGGGCATGGGATGGGAAAACAGATAGGGATCGGCATTGTTGGTTGAGGCAATTGATTCATTGGCGAGCTTTTGAAAAAGCGACAACATGCCTTCCGGGTTTTGCTTCGTGACGGCCAAATATTTCAATGCCGCCTGGTCCGCCGAAGCTTCCATGGAGCGTTGGTAAGACAACAGTCCACGTTGGGCAAAGCCTTGCGAGCCCATCACAATCCCTTGGCCGGCCTGGGCCGCTTCACTGTTGCCAGCAGCGGCTCCTCCCACCATGGCCGCAGCACCTACCAACATGCCGATGATGCGCTCGGTGCTGGCGCGTTCCAATTCGCTGTTCAGGCGCGAAAGATGTCCACCTGCGATATGGCCGGTTTCATGGGCCAGAACACCTATCACTTCTTCCGGCGTTTTGGTTTTGGTGAAGAGACCTGTGTTGACAAATATCCGTTGTCCGCCTGCCACAAATGCATTGATGCTGTCGTCGGCAATGACATAAACCGTTACCGAAGCCGGATTGATGTTGGCGGCCTTGAAAACCGGTTTGGCAAACTGGCGAAGCAATCCCTCAATTTCGGCGTCACGGATCAGGCTTGGGCCACGGTTTTTCTTTTCCTGCGCAACTGCCGTTGTTGCAACACTTGGAAAGCACAGTGACAAGACCAGCAAGACGGTTGTCAGATATCTGAGAGGGCGGGAATGTTTCAGCACACGTGCGTATTTCATGGCAATTGCGGCGAGTTTGAGGCTCGGTCGGCAAATCATTCGAGTTGAAGGCTCCCCGTCTTGAACGAAGCGGGGAGCCTTCCGATTATTATTTCAGTTTATTCCACCAACCGCCCTTCTTGGGAGCGGTTTCAGTCTGGATGGTTGGAGCAGGCGGTTGCCATTTGCGCGGTTCAGGATCAGCCATCACCTCTGGGATGACGATGACTGGCGCTGGCTCGCTTGGCGGTTGATAGGCTTCTTCATTGCGGGCTGGACGTGGTGGTCGATCAGGTCTTTCCTGACGATCTGGCCTTGGTTGACGCTCGCCCCGTTCACGCGACGGATTTCGTTCGCCTTTGGGGCTGCTACGACCATTGCGGTTTCGTCCAAAACGATCCCGGCGGCCGCGCGGGTTTTCACCAGCATTTGCGCCCTGGTCTTCGCCGCTTTCAGATGGAGCTGATGGCTCAGTTGCCAAAGCCACCTGACCATCATTCCCGTTAGCTACGCCATCTTCCGTTGCTTCAGCAACATTGCCGTCGACAACTTCTGGTGCCGGACCACGTTCGCCATTTTCACGCAAACGTCCCCGTCCCCGGCCACGCCCGCGGCCTCTGCCACGTTCACGGTTTTGGCCCCGGAATTCACCGCCGGCATCGGCTTGCTGGTCATCACTTGAGGTTTCAGGTTCTTCTGAAACTGACCGGCTCTGCCCTTCGCCTTCTGCATCATCTGAATCTGATGCGGCTTGGCCACCATCGTTTGACGGGTTTTCAGCATCCAGTTCGGAGCCACCACTTTCATCGCGGCGTCCACCCCGACGGCCGCGGCGGCGGCGCTTGCGACCATTTTCACGGCCAGCGTTTTCCGGTTGCGCCTCATCTATAGTCTCGACAATTTCGCTGGAAGATTCTGGAACCTCCTCGCTGATTGTGTCTTCAAATTCGGTCTCTTCTTCCGGCTCAGTTGCGAAAGCTGAATCCATGCGGACGGGAGCAGCAGCGACGACACGCCGTTGCACATGTTGCCGATCCTGCTGGGCGCGCTCAATTGTGGCTTGTGTGCCTTTCAGGTCATGCCCACCCGGCACAACGAAAATCGTAACGGCATAGGTTTGCTCAAGAATCAGCAGGCTGTCGCGCTTTTCGTTCAACATGTAGAAAGCAACATCACGGTTACAGGTAACCGTCAGGTTTTCCGCCCGCTTCATCAAATTATCTTCGATGTTGCGGAGGATTCCCAAGACGCAAGAGGCAACAGAACGCACCATGCCCCGGCCTTCACATTGCGGGCAGGTGTGGAAAGTGCCTTCGATCAGACCCGGACGCAGGCGCTGACGCGACATTTCAAGCAGGCCGAAATGGCTGATGCGACCCACTTGAATACGGGCACGGTCATTTTTCAGGGCATCCTTGATACGGCGCTCGACCGCACGGTTGTTGCGGTTCTCCTCCATGTCGATGAAGTCGATGACCACAAGTCCGGCAAGATCGCGCAGGCGCAATTGCCTGCCGATTTCATCACAGGCTTCAAGATTGGTCTTGACAGCCGTGTCTTCGATATTGTGTTCGCGCGTTGCCTTGCCGGAGTTGATGTCGATCGCCACCAGGGCTTCGGTCTGGTTGATGACGATGTAGCCACCCGACGGCAATGTGACGGTTGGCGAGAACAGGGCGTCGAGGTGGCTTTCCACCTGGTGCTTGGCAAACAACGGCTTGTTTTCGCTGTAGAGCTTGACGTTCTTGGCGTGGGACGGCATGAGCATTTTCATGAAGTCCTTGGCTTCACGATAGGCCTCATCACCTTCGACGATCACTTCATCCACATCTTTGGTATATAGGTCGCGGATCGAGCGTTTGATCAGGCTGCCTTCTTCATAGACAAGGCTTGGTGCCTGGGATTGCAACGTCAGATCACGCACACTTTCCCAGAGCCGAAGCAGGTAGTCAAAATCGCGCTTGATTTCCGGGCGGGTGCGCTGGGCACCAGCGGTGCGGACAATCAATCCCATGCCCTGCGGCACTTCCACATCGCGGGCCACTTCCTTCAAGCGACGACGATCACCGGCGTCGGTGATCTTGCGGGAAATTCCACCACCACGGGCGGTATTTGGCATCAACACGCAGTAGCGGCCAGCCAGCGACAGATAGGTTGTAAGGGCTGCACCCTTGTTGCCGCGTTCTTCCTTGACGACCTGCACCAGCAAAATCTGGCGACGCTTGATGACTTCCTGGATTTTATAGACCCGGCGGCGTGGTTGCCGACGGGGGCGTTGGGGAACTTCCTCAAGTGCATCTTCTGCACCGATGGATTCAACACTGCGGCTTTCCACATCTTCCTCGATGGATACCAACTCGCCACTGCCAGGGGCATCGCCGGTGATTTCGGCAGGGCTGTCTGGGACAGGCGCTTCCTCTGAATCATTGTCCGACATAAGGGCGGGCATGGCCTCCACCGCGAGGGCGAGGCTTTCAGCTGGCGCATCAACGTCATTGTCTACAGAAGAGAAATCGTCGGCATCTTCTGACGACGGGTTGCCTCCTTCTGTTGAAGAACTTTCTGCGTGATGAAGATCATCGTCGTCATCGTCTTCTTCCGCGTCTTCTTCTTCCTGTTCCTTGATCAGGGCCAAGCGGTCGGCGATGGGAATCTGGTAATAGTCGGGATGGATTTCGGCAAAGGCCAGAAAACCATGGCGATTGCCGCCATACTCCACGAACGCCGCCTGGAGCGAGGGCTCCACTCGGGTTACTTTTGCCAGATAAATATTGCCTTTGAGGGGCTTGCGAGAGGCGCTCTCGAAATCAAACTCTTCAATGCGGTTGCCACGTGCCACCACAACGCGGGTTTCCTCGCGTTGGCTGGCGTCGATGAGCATTTTGCTGCCCATGGTCTTTAATCCTTTGAGCGGCAAGGACCTGGATCATGAGAGGGCGACTGTCCGGTTGAAGGACGCCCCGTCAGAATGCAGCTTGCCTGCGTTAGGGGATATGGGCCCACAGACGTGCAACCGAAGCCTGAGGCTTCCAGGTGCGGTTTCTCTAAAAAGCGAGAAACAAATGTGTGTTTTCTGGGCCATGTCCCACGTTGACTTTTTGATGTCCGGTCTCTGCCCCGGACGGTTTTACGCGATATATTCAGACTGCCTGATGGTTCCGGCCATCTGGAGAAGCCTGCGGGCCAATTGACCCAGATAAAACGCAACATTCCAGGCTGCTTGCCAAAGCCAACCGGACACCTGTCCGTTGCGAAACTGTTGCTCCTGCAGCTTTGGGTAGAGAACCCGACTCTGCGATAGAGACGTTTTGTTTGTAGGTGGCAAAGCCAGCCGTTGCAAGCCTGATCTATGCAGGTGATGAATACTCAGGTTTTGAAACGAGTGGTTAACCGTCAGCTGGCAAGTTTGCAACGGCGGAACAACCCGCTTTTGTCGTTTCATCTATATTTTACAGCGGGTTAATGTAATAATGCAGCTTCCTTGCGTCTCCCGGTTTGATGTTCTTACAGGACCTCTGCACTATTTACTCCGGATTGTACCAGCGCTTCTCAGCTTCAAGTTATTGTTTTTGCTGGCCAGTTTTTATGTGATTCCGGCCAGCGCCGGCGAGGTTGCAACATCCATGAAAATTGAAATGGCAGGTCAGCGGACGCGCTTTGTGGCAGAGGTTTCTGGTGTTATGGTTTTTGATGTGCGTGCTACAACCAATCCAGGGCAGATTGTAGTCTCGGCCAAGGGTTTGCGGTTCAATTTGCCCAAAGGTGCGGGCCGCAAGGTCAAAGGCTTGGTCAGCAAAATGCGTTATGGCGTCGATGCGACAGGCACATCGCAGTTTGTCATCGATACCCAAGGTCTGGCCAAAATCGTGAGTTCGCAACTGTTGCCAAAAAAAGGCAAGCGCAAGGCACGAATCGTCGTCGAATTTGAAGCGGCAACGCCGATTTCAATGGTCGGCCCGGATGATGTTGTCGTCACCGGGAGTTTGACGGCGGCACCGCCACGACCAACGCTATTGCCAGGATTGGCGGCGCACTTGGCCGGAAAAAAAGTAATTGTCATTGACGCTGGCCATGGTGGCATGGACCCCGGTGCGGTCAGTCCCGGGAAGGTCAAGGAAAAGGACGTTGTTCTGGCCTTTGCCCTTCAACTTTCGCGCTCACTTTTGGCCACAGGCCGATACGAAGTTGTTTTGACCCGCGATGATGATCGCTTTGTAACCTTGGCGGAACGGGTCAAGATAGCCCGGAGCAATCAGGCAGACTTGTTTGTGGCAATTCATGCCGACACGGTGCGCGGTCCTTCGGCGCGAGGTACGACGATTTATACGTTGTCTGAAACTGGTTCTGACCAGGAAGCCGAAGCCCTGGCCCAGAAGGAAAACCAGGCTGATGTCATCGGTGGCATTGATCTCGGCCAGCAGAACAGCGAAGTGGCCGATATCCTGATTGATCTGGCATTGCGCGAATCGAAGGGCAGTGCCGTGCTATTTTCGCGGGTAGCCCTCAGCCATTTGAAGGGCAAGACCACGCTCACGGGTGTTCCCCTGCGATCAGCCGGATTTGTTGTTTTAAAAGCGCCGGACGTGCCCTCGGTATTGATCGAACTCGGCTATCTCTCCAGCAAGGAAGACGAGAAAAACATGATTTCCCCGGTCTGGCGCACGAACTTGGCCGCAGCCTTGTCGCAGGCTGTTGAAGACCATTTTGCCGGTCAGTTCGCCGTGCCAGCGCCATAATCTGGCCGTAACTGTTTGGCCTTGGGCGGTGGAGTTGAGTGTGCTACCACGCGCCGGGATTGTGGTATTCTTTTAAGGTTGGGCATGTTCAGATTTTTCGGATGGCTGTTCACGGCAGGCTTCATGCTTTGCATTGGGGTTGCCGGTGCCTTGCTTTATGTCGTCTGGGATGTTTCCAAAGACTTGCCGGACTACAAGCAACTGGCGGCTTATGAGCCCCCCGTCATGACCCGCATGCATGCCGCTGATGGTTCGCTGCTGGCGGAATTTGCCGAACAGCG